>CAZCER010000349.1:0-5866 GCA_964497385.1 uncultured Armatimonadia bacterium
GTCCGGGCTAGGGCTCAGTGTGTTCGCGTACGCAGCCATCGTGACCCTCGCTTGGTCCCGCCGGCGTGAGCGGGGCGTGTGCATCGATAGCTTCGCGGCGGGGACCCCGGCCCCTTCCCGCGGATCGACGGCCGCACGCGCTCACGAGGCCACCTCTGGTGACAGGCACGGAGGCCTGTCCCACGGGCACATGAAGCGACGAGGCCGACCCTTGCGGGCCGGCCTCGGGTGGTGTCTCACTTGGTTCCGACGAGCTTAGCTTGCCGCTTTGCGCTCGCCCTGGCTCTGGCTCTGTCCGATGCGCTGGCGCGGGCGCCTACGCTTGGGGCTGGTGGGCGGGCGCTGGGCCGTCTTCGCGGCTGGGGGCGCGCCAATGCGGGACTTCCGCTGGGTCCGCGCCGGCGGGATGATCTCGAAGCCGGCGTCGAACCCGTCGATCTGTCGGATCTCGAGCGACTCGCCGAGCACTCGCTCGATGTCGCGCACGGCGCGGCGGTCCTCATGGGTCACGAGGGTAAGCGCGCTGCCGGTGCGTTCCGCGCGGCCGGTTCTGCCGATGCGGTGGATGTAGTCGTCCGCGGTGCTCGGGATGTCGTAGTTGATGACATGCGAGATGCCCGCGATGTCGAGCCCTCGGGCCGCGATGTCGGTGGCTACGAGGAGCTGATAGCGGCCGGAGCGGAAGCCGTCCAGAGCCTGCTGGCGCTGCCCCTGCGACTTGTTCGAGTGGAGCGCGGTCGCGCGGTAGCCGGAGTTCTGGACCTGCTTCGCGACTTTGTCGGCACGGTGCTTCGTCCGGGTGAAGATAAGCACGGACTTCGTGTCGGTGTCGTGGAGCAGCTTCAGGAGGAGATCCGTCTTCCGCTGCTGCTCGACCGGGCAGAGCGCGTGCTCGACGGTGTCCGCGGGGGCCGCGAGGCCGATCTCGACGCGCTGCGGGTCCCGGAGGATGTCCGCCGCGAAGCGGTTGAGTTCCGGCGCGAAGGTGGCCGAGAAGAGCATGGTATGCCGCTCGCGCGGGACCTTCTGGACGATCTGACGCACCGACGGGAGGAAGCCCATGTCGAGCATCCGGTCGGCCTCGTCGAGGATGAGCGTCTCGACTCCGCTGAGGTCGGCCTGGCCTCGGCCCATGTGGTCCAGAAGCCGGCCCGGGCAGGCGACGATGATGTCGGTGCCCTTCAGGAGCGCGCGTTTCTGGGGCTCGAAGCCGACGCCGCCGTAGACGGTGGCGCACGTGACCTTCGTGGACGCGGCGAACTGCCGGATCGCGGAGTAGACCTGCTCCGCGAGTTCGCGGGTTGGGGTGATGACGAGGGCGCGGATGCGCCGCTGCTTGGAGGGATTCTCGAGAAGCCGCTGGATGAGGGGCAGCGCGAAGGCGGCGGTCTTGCCGGTGCCGGTCTGCGCGGTGCCGATAAGGTCGCGGCCGGCGAGCGCCGGGGGAATGGCGGCCTCCTGGATCGGGGTCATATCGGTGTAGCCCGCCGCGCGCACTTGGCGCTGCAGGCGTTCGTCGAGCGGGAAGTCTGTGAACTGCATTCAGTGTCCTTCTGTCCGCCAGCTATGGGTAGAGTTGCGCCCGCGCTCCGGCGTAGCTGGTCTCGGCGCCCCGTACGTACATGTACGAGCGAGGCGCGGCCCGGAGGCGGGCGAGCACTCTATGAGTAGGAGTCAAGTGACTTTGTCAGTCAGCGTGGTGGGGACAGCGCCCAGACCTCTGGGAGAACGTCCGTACCAGCACAACTCGCCAACAAGCGGCGTACTCTAGGGTGCCTGGGGTTACCTTCATAAGGGGACCCGAGCGAAACTATACCCCAACGCGGCGAAGATGGCAAACTTCCTTCGGGTTAAGCTCTCATTGCGGCTCTCGGTGCAGCACCTGAGTGCAGCAGTGCGCCGCGCCGTAGCCACCGGTGAGGTTCGAGAAGTCCATCCACGCGGCGTCCGCGCCGGCCTGCTCGAGGCGATCGACGTACTCGGCCGAGGCGCCCCTCACGGCGAGCAGTTCGCGGTCACCCACGCACAGGAAGTTGATCGCGTACCGGAGCTGATCGGCATCGCTCACGGGGAGGATCGTGAAGCCCATCTCCGCCTCGAGGAAGCCCTGGAAGTCGCCGTCCTCCACCGTGAGTTCGTAGCCGTCGTCGCCGAGTATGTGCACGTCGATCGTGCAGCGTCGGTCGGGGCGCGCGGGCTGGAGGACCGCCCCGGCGCGATCGCGGATGTCCATGCGCTCCTCGACCAGGACCGCGAGGTCCGGCCCCGCGATGTTGAAGTACGTGTCGAGGTGCATCTGGTTCTGGTTTTGCCACGGGTCCTTCACGATGACCACGCGCTTGGCTCCGAACACCCGGTGCTCGAGAAGCTGCTGCACGCCTTCGGGGTTGGTGCGGAGGCCCTGGCCGAGGAAGACCGTGTCGCCCGCGGGCAGGAAGTCCCCGCCTTCGAGGCGGCCCTCGCCCGTGACCGCGTAGATGGGCTCGATCCCGAGCTTCGCGAGCACGAACCGCATGATGTCCGTCTCGACAGCCCGCTGCTCGGAGTTCATGCGCGCAAGGACCACGCCCTTGGCCGTGGTGATCATCTGGTCGCGGCAGAAGTAGAGGTTCATGACGGGAGCGAGTTCGTACGAGGCCGAGTACCGCGTGTTCGGAACGAGACTCGGGCGAAGATTCACGGTCGGGCGGAGGAGCACGATGCGCGCGAGTTCGCGCGGGTGGAGCGCGCGGAGGGTCTCGGCGAGATAGCGCGTCTGCTCCTCGCGCTCGTCCGGAGTGAGCCCCTCCGCGTCGATCGCGATGGCCGTGCGGGCGAACGCGCGAAGGTCCTCGAGCGCCTCACCCTCAACCGGCCGGCCCTCCTCATCCACCGTACCCGAGAGAAGCGCCTCCATCACCGTGTGGACGCGCACCCCGCGCTCCTCGAGCAGCCTCCTATACGCCCGGTGCTCGGCCGCCGCGCCGGCGACGTCGAACGCGCGCTCGAACAGCGCCGCCTCGGGGTGGATCACCCCGACGAACAGCTCCTCCTCGGGTGTGTGCATGAGGACGTCCGTGGCGCGGTCCCACTCGGCGCGGCAACCGACGTTGAGGCGCGGCTGGGCCGCCACGGGCATGAGCGTCGCGAGGACGAAGAGCCCGAGGAAAGCCGCAAAGCGCGTCCTGCGAGGACCCGTCATGAGTGGTCGTCCTCTCCCATCACCACGCCGACCCGCGATCCCGCGGGCAGTCCTGACCGTGCTCGGGTCCGCCCCTACCCACCGAGGCCGGATCTCGGGCATGCCCCCAACGGATGTCAGCGGGGGCACCGGGTCCGCCCCCGATGGCATCCGCCCCGGGAGTCCAGAGGGCGGGCCCTCCGGCGGGGTGCGGGGCGGAGCCCCGCGGCGTCAAACCCGCGAGAACCCGGCCGGCCGGAGCAAGAGGTTCGTGATCCCGCAGAGGATGCGATCGTCCGCGTACTCGGGGATCGCGCGCAACTCGAGCCAGTCCGGGTCGGCGAGGAACCGTTGCCACGCGGCGTCCTGCTCCTCGCGCGACGCAAAGCCGAGCATGTAGGTAAGGTTGGGCATCATCGGCCCGGCGGCGGCCTCCCCGAAAAACACGGGGTTGAGTCCGGTCTTCCGGAAGATGTCGATCTCCTTCGTGTTGAACATCTCGATCTTCTTCTGGCCGGTCTTCACGCTCGGGCTCTCATAGATGCGGAGTTGGAAGACGCGGCCGGTGCCCTCGACGGGCTTCTCGGGCGCGGGCATGCCCTCGAAGGCGAGGAGGAGCGAACTCACAACGCGCTTGTACGCAGGCGCGGTGGCCGGCGCGTCGAGCACCTCGGCGCCGGCGGTGAGGAACTCCTCGTCGGCGAGAAGCCGGGAGGTGAGCATCACGGCGGACTCGGCGTCCGGATGCGGGAGAAGCAGGTAGATGGGGCTGAGACCCTCATCGGGCACGAACACTCCGACCGGCTCGATGCCGGCGCGGTTCAGGGCAGGCGCCATGGCGTCGCGGAGGAACGCGAGGAAGGCGGTGGCCTGCTCCATGGTCTCGATCTCGTACTGCCGGAGTTCGTAAACCGTGCGTCCCTGTGCCTGCGCCATCGCCGCTCCGCCGATTGCCGAAGCCGCTCCTATCCCCGCCGCTGTCACGAAGTCGCGTCTGTGCATGTGTGTTGGCGCCTCCTCTGATTACGCATCCGCGACAGAGGGTTCGCAGAGATGGTGCAGGACCCTTCCGCCTTGGGTAACGGTGGAAGACTGCGTGCGGGGCAGCGCCGCCGTGAGCAGGCCCTTCGCCCGCTCGGGCGAATGCTCGGGCGGAGGTGTTGCGTGTGATCGGCCGTCATCGCTTGCTTGCTCTGTGGCTCGTCGTCGGGCTCCTTGCGGGTGTGGGAGCGGTGCCTGCCCTTGGGCAGGCGGATCGCGCCGAGGGGCTGCTCGCTCACTTCGCGTTTGATGGCGATCCGGCCGGGCAATGCCACGATAGCTCCGGCAACGGCTTCCATGCGACCGCGGGCGGGACCGCCGTGGAGTCACCGTCAGGACAGGCCATGGCCTTCGACGGCACACCGGCCACGGTGCTGAACCTCACGCTGCCCGAGGAGGCGCGAATCGGGACCAGTTCCTGGAGCTTCATGGCGTGGCTGAAGCCGACCCAGTTTGCGATCGATGACGCGCAGAACCAGCGTCGCATCTTCTCGTTCGGGGCGTTCCCCGACGCGAACCTCGTGATCGACGTCACCGCCAACGGGCTGGTGACGTGGTACTTCTGCTACAGGGCCCGCGCCGAGGACGGCACGGCTGCCCAAGAGGCCCACGCCGAGGACGGCACGGCCACCCGAGAGGGTCAGGTCATCTCCGCCGGCGGCTTTTCGCAGCTCAGCCTCGTCGAGGGCGAGTGGGCCCATGTGGCTCTCTCGTGCGACCGCGAGCAGGGCGAGGTCTCCATGTACGTGAACGGGTACGCGGGCGGCCCCACTCCCTTACCCCAGGGCTTCGCCGGAGACTTCTCCCTCTCGGGCGACCTCTCGCTCGGGAGCGGCTGGCACAACTATTGGGGCCTGATGGACGAGGTCCGGGTCTACCGCAGGGCTCTGAGCGCCGAGGATGTGCGGGCGGAGTTCCGCGCGAAGTGCGATGTCTTCGGAATCGCCGAGTCGCCGCAGGTGCGCTTGGCCGAACGAAGAGAGAGGGTGGCCCAAGCGATGGCCGACGCGCTCGAGGGATGGGACAGGGGCGACTGGGCGACGGTGCGGGCGGGCTGCGCCGTGGTGACCGGAGACGCCGAGGTCGAGCCCCAGCGGCGGAGCTACGCCCACCTGGTGCTCGCGCAGAGCTACGTTCGTGAGGGCGATCCGGCGTCGGCGCGCGCGGAGTATGAGCGCATCGCCGCGACGGCCGACTACCCCGAGGTTCATCGCTTGGAGGCGGAGGAACTCGCTCGCGAACTCGAGCGTGAGTCGCGAGGTCTTCCGGCCCGCGACCCGATGGCGACGAGGACCATTGTCGCGCCCATCGAGGACTTCGCAGCCGAAGTGCATGTCGCGCCCGAGGGCGACGATGCCGCGGAAGGCACGGCGGAACGCCCGCTCGCCACGCTCACGGCGGCCCGTGACCGTGTGCGCGCGCTGAGAGCGGCAGGGACGGCGGGCGCGGTTCTCGTGAGTATCGCGAGTGGCCGGTACCCGGTCACGGAGACATTCACGCTTACCGCCGAGGACAGTGGAACCGCGGCGGGGCCGACGGTCTCCGGTGGTGGCTGCGCCGGCGGCAGCGGCCCCGTCGCGAGGCCGGCGCGCGGTGGGGCTGAGCGCTCAGGTTCCGGCCCCCAGCTTCGGCACCCTGTCGCGCCAGCCCGGCGGCGATGTCGGC
>CAZCER010000350.1:0-5861 GCA_964497385.1 uncultured Armatimonadia bacterium
GACACGCTCGCACGTGCTCCCTTCGCTTTGTGTTACTTGGCTTAATCAAGTAACACGCAAAGTATAGCATCGACCGTGCGTCGGTGTCAACAATGAGACTGCCGTGGGCCTACGGCCGGCGAGGTCCGGACGGACGATGGCGGCCCGACGGGCCGCACAAACGATTCAGGCGGCGGGAGCAGCGCCGCCCGACCCGGTCACCTGAGCGTCCGCGCGTCCCGTTCGGGTCACGCGAGGACGCTGGCTGGCTAGATGTCTTCGTAGCCGGCCACGAAAGTGGTGCTGCCGTGCTTCACCCCGCGGAGACCCGCGAGCCGGCTTGCGAGATCCCTGACCGGACGGATCTCGCCGCGGATCAGGATGACCTCGAGGCAGTTCTCATGGTCGAGATGGACGTGGGTGGTGCAGACAACCTCGACCTTGGCGTCATGCTGCAGGTCCATCAGCTTCGCGGCGAGTTCGCGCTGATGATGGTCGTACACAATCGTGGCGACGCCCCTGCCGGTCAGGTCGCCGGTCTCGCACGCATCGGCGACGAGATCCCGGCGGATCAGATCGCGGATGGCTTCCGAACGGTTCGTATACCCTTTGCCCGCGATCAGTGCGTCAAACTTGTCCAGAAGATCCTCATCCATCGATACGCCGAACCGCTCTAGTGCCATATCGACCTCCTTCTCCGGCCCAGTCACAGGGAAGATGCGCCCTCGGCGTGCCACACCCTCCTCCGCATGTTGAGCAGGAAAGCGCTCTAGGCGCCACCGAGACATCGGTGCCGCGTTTCGCACCCGGCATCTTGGCGTCATGCTTGCGGCGGGACAACCGTGGATCCGACGAGCCGACCGTGCCATGCTTCGACGAATCCGCGCTCCCGCACAAACCAGCACCGTATTCGCGCCCGATGACGCACAACCTAGAATAGCGCCTTCGGTGTTGTCTGTCCAGCACCGTGTGCTACTCTGGGTGACTAGGGAGTGACTCTGTAGCACCTGAGCGGACAGGCTCCGCTTCCGCGTCCAATGCGGGCCGCAGCCCTCTCGATTCATTAACACCCGGCCTGGATCATGGCACTCCCCGGATGACGGCGGCAGGCTCGCGACCCGCACAGGAGGCCCGAACGTGGCGGCGCCGGACGGCCAACTCATCCGATCCGCACTGACCGGCGACAAGCAGGCGTTCTCCGAGCTGGTGCGGCGTCACCAGGGCGGGACAAGCCCTCATCTGGACCCTCGCCTTCTGCTGGGTGTGGGGGCCGCCCGCGTGGTGGTGGCGACGGCGGTCCCGCAAGTGGCAGGAAGCGCGCTAGCCCATCGCGAACCCCCGCATCTATGACAAACCTACCAGGCGGCTCGTCCGCGACACCCATCACGCCGGAGATCCTCTCCGGATTCCAGCAGTCCTTCCAGTCCAATCCGCGCAACATCCAGGCCATGAACGCGGTCTGCACCACGCCGATCGACAAAGTGGCCCTCAGTCGACGGAGCGCGGCGCGCACCACCCACACGTTCAGCGAGCATCTCACGGAAGGGAAAGCCACCAGCCAGGGCGGCAGCGGACGCTGCTGGCTCTTCGCGGCGCTGAACACCCTACGAGTCCTCGTCATGGAGAAGCTGAGCCTCGGCGACGACTTCGAACTCAGCCAGAGCCACCTCATGTTCTGGGACAAGCTCGAGAAGTCGAACTACTTCCTCGAGTCGATCCTCGCCACCCTCGACGAGCCCACCGACGGCCGTCTCATCGCCCACCTGGTGCAGTCGCCGATCCAGGACGGCGGGCAGTGGCACATGGTTGTGAATCTCATCAAGAAGTACGGCGTGCTCCCGAAGACCGCCATGCCCGAGGCCCAGAGCAGCACCGCGACCGGGCCCATGAACTTCCACATCACCCAGTTCCTGCGCAGTTGCGCCTGCGAACTCCGCGCGGCGCACGCCGAGGGCAAGACGGCGGACGAACTGCGCGCCCGCAAGTCGGAGATGCTCGAGGCGGTCCACCGGATGCTCGTCATCCACCTCGGTGAGCCGCCGGAGTCCTTCGAGTGGCAGTGGCGCGATAAGGACAAGGGCTTCCACCGAGACGGCGTGATGACCCCGCGCGAGTTCTACGACAGGTACATCGAAGTCGACCTCGACGAACTCGTGTGTCTCATCCACTGCCCGCAGAAGAGCAAGCGCATGAACACGCTCTACACGATCAAGTTCCTCGGAAACGTCATCGGCGGAGAGCCCATCAAGTACCTGAACGTGGACATCGAGGTCATGAAGGCCGCCGCCGTCGCGCAGATCAAGGCAGGCAAGGCGGTCTGGTTCGGGTGCGACGTCGGCAAGCACCTCGACCGCGACCTCGGCGCGATGGACATGGACATGTTCGACTTCGACCTCGTCTACGGCGCGGGCTCGAAGATGGACAAGGGCGAGCGCCTCGACTACGGCGATTCCCAGATGACGCACGCCATGGTCTTCACCGGAGTGGACTTGGATGACGAGGGCAAGCCCCGCAAGTGGCGCGTCGAGAACTCCTGGGGAGACAAGATCGGCGAGAACGGCTTCTGCCTCATGACCGACAAGTGGTTCGACGAGTACATGTACGAGGTCGTTGTCCATAAGTCGCACGTCCCCGAGGAACTCCTCCCCATCCTCGAGACCGAACCCACCCCGCTTGAGCCGTGGGACCCCATGGGGGCGCTGGCGTAGCTGGGGAGCGGCGCACGGAATGCAAGCGGGGCCCGGAGGCACAAACGTTCCGGGCCCCGCTTCGACTGCTACGTGCGCTGGCCGCGTGCCCGCTCGGGGTGGGAGACGGCCCGCCGCCGCTCTGGCGACCTCTGCGCGAATCGAACAGGGCGCGCGGGTCTCGGAGAGACCCCAACCGGCCCATTGCGTGGAGCGGTGTGCCTCCGGCTCCGCGTGCGAGACAGGCGACGGATGTACGGGCCGGTTTGGGGCCCACCGCCTTCGGCGGTCCCCCCAATGCGGCCCCTCCGCACACCATTCCCGAGAAGCTCACTACTCGGCGATCTCGTCGTAGAAGCGGACGATGTCGCCCACTTCCTCGGACTCGTAGAAGCCGATCGCCGCGCGGGGGTGCTGGTTGAACTGGCCGGTGATCATGTAGCCGAGTTCGTAGCCCCAGCGCATCGTCTTGCGGAGGGGATCGATGTGGTCGCGGATGCACTGGAGAAGCGGCCGCACGCGGTAGCGGGGGTTCTTCAGGAATCCAAGCAGCAGCTCCATCGGGCAGTTGCCCGCCCCGCGGCCGAGCCCGGCGATGGTCGCGTCCAGGCGGTTCGCCCCGCGAACGATCGCCTCGATCGTGTTCGCGTAGCCGAGCTGCTGGTTGTTGTGGGCGTGGAAGCCGACTTCTTTGCCGGACGCTCTCGCCACCGCGAGGTATTTGTCGAGGAGATACTGCACTTCCTCGGAGTAGAACGCACCGTAGGAGTCCACGAGGTAGATGGTGCCGGCCTCCGACTCTGCGATCAGGGCGAGGGCGTCGTCGAGGTCGTTCTCCTGCACGGCGGAGATCGCCATCAGATTGAGCGTGGTCTCGTAGCCCTTGTCGTGCGCGTCTTTCACCATGTCGAGAGCGGTCGGGATCTGGTGGATGTAGGTCGCCACGCGGATCATGTCGAGCACGCTCTCGGACGCGGGCAGGATGTCCGTGTGGTAGTCGGTGCGCTCGGCGTCCGCCATGACCGCGAGCTTGATCTGCGACGGGCTGTCACCCACCACCGCGCGGATGGCGTCCTCGTCGCAATGCTTCCACGCGCCGAACTCGTCTTGAGCGAAGATGCGCTTCGAGCCCTTGTAGCCGAGTTCCATGTACTCGACGCCCGCCGCGATGCACGCGTCGTAGACGGCGCGCACGAGGCCGTTCTCGAAGTGGTGGTTGTTCATCAGGCCGCCGTCGCGGATCGTGCAGTCAAGCACACGGATCGCCGCGCGCGACGTGACCCACGTGCCCTTCTCGTCCTTGCCTAACGGACCGACATGGTTCTCCGTCATGGCTCGCCTCGTTCCCAGCCCGCCCCGCCCCTGGCGCTCCGCCGCTACATGGTGCCGCACATCACTCTCAGCGGCAAGACGGCGGAATCCGAGGACATGCGCGCGTGCGGGGGAGTCCCTGAGCGGGACGCCTCCGGAGCGGCTCCGTCAGGATGCCCATCCTCCGGAGGCTCTGGGGGACCTGACGTCTCCGAGGCGAGAGCCCTCTTGAGGCCCGCCTCAGGCCCCTCTCATTCCGTGGGGGCTGTTGCCGGGCCGCTCTTCACGTAGGAGGGAGCGCGGCGCGCGCCGAACCGCCGCCGTGTTCTGGAAGGAGCTGCCGATGCGCACCAGACGCCCGCATGTGTCGGAACCTCACCCGCTCGTTCGCCTCCGATGGCCGCGCGGCGCGGTACTGCTGCCGATGCTGCTCTTGCTCGCCCCCGGTCGGGCCGCCCAACCGGCGCCGACGGAGGCGTTTCAGCCGCTCCCGGTCGGGGCCGTTGCCCCGGAGGGCTGGATCAGGACGCAGTTGACCACGGACGCGACGACCGGCATGGCCGGCCACTTCATCGAGTTGCGCCCGCAGTACGGCAGCATCTCGTGGACGAACAAGGACGGCGACCCGGGGGCCGGGGAGATGGGCGGCAACTGGCTCGACGGCTTCGTCCGCATGGCCTACCTCGCCGACCACGCGGAGGGCAAGGCGAAGGTGGATGCCTTCGTCCGCGACGTTCTGGCCGCCCGCGACGCCGACGGCTACCTCGGCAACATGCCGCGCGACCGCCGCTTCAACCACCGAGTCTACGGCGATCTGTGGTCGGAGAGCCGTCTCTTCGTTGCCCTGCTGGCCTACTACGAGGCCACAGGCAACGAGGAGGTCCTCGACGCGGTGATCCGCGCGGTTGACCTCGACATGGCCCGCTACGGACCCGACAACCGCCCATTCCACTTCCGACCCGACGCCACGCCGGAGCAGCGCCGGGCGGGGATGCAGACGCACGGGCTGATGTTCGTGGATGTCTGCGAGTGGCTCTACCGGCGCACCGGCGACCGGAAGTACCTGGACTTCGCCTTCTTCCTCTACGACGACTACAACCGTGCCGATGACGCCCAGCGCGACACCCAACTCCGGAGCCTGCTCGACATGAAGTACCCCTACTTCGACCACGGCGTGCAGGTGGCCGAGCACATCCGCGTCCCGCTGTTCCTGGCCTACGCCGACGGCCGCGCCCCCTATCCCCAGGCGGCGCGGAACGCGCTCGACAAGCTCCTGCCGCACATCGTGCCGTCCGGGTCGCTCGCCAGCGACGAGAGCGTCTACGACCACCAGCCCCTCGCCAACCAGGCCTATGAGTACTGCACCACCACCGAGCTGTGCGTGAGCCTCGCCTCGGCCCTCCAGAAGACCGGTGTGATGCGGTACGGCGACATGATTGAGCGCGCCGTGTTCAACGCGGCTCAGGGCGCGCGCCTGCCCGACGGAAGCTGCATCGCCTACCTCTCGCAGACGTCGCTCCCCGCCGCGCTCGAGGACCACGACCTCCCCTACTCAGGGACGAAGCGCCACAAATACTCGCCGGCCCACGACGTGGGCGGCTCGTGCTGCTCGGCGAACGCGGTCAAGATCATGCCGTACTACGTCTGCTCCATGTGGATGCGCACGGAGGACGGACTGGCCGCGATCCTGTTCGGGCCCTCGCGGGTGACGACAACGGTGAACGGCGTTGCCGTCACCATCACCGAGTCGACGGACTACCCGTTCTCCGACGCCATCACCTTCCGCGTCTCGGCCGCCGAGCCGGTGACGTTCCCCCTCACGATCCGCATCCCGGGCTGGTCCAGCGGCGTGACGATCACGGCCGAGGGCGCCACGGTCACGGG
>CAZCER010000351.1:0-4960 GCA_964497385.1 uncultured Armatimonadia bacterium
CGCGCGAGGGCGTCGTCTCCGGGATGCTCCTCCGAATCCGAGAGGTCTGCGATCTCGCCGCGCAGTCGTCGCCAGCGCGCCTCCTCGTAGAGGCTGACCCGTGCGGCCACCACGGCGAGGTAGACTCGGAGGGGCGTCTCGCGGCTCCAGGCCGAGAGAATGCGTTCCTCAGCCTGCAGGATCTCGAAGAGCGCCGAGACGGGCGTCTCGGCGGCGATGGCGGGGTCGAGCACGTCGCCCGCGATGCGGTCCAGCATAGGACGCAACATAGCGGCGAGCGCGTCCTCGGCCTCGGCGTCGGCGTGAACGACGCGCTCGGCAAACGCCCGGTCGGCCGCGAGATCGTCGGTTGTCCGGTGGGTGGAGCCAGGCATGCGGGCGCCTCGTCGCGTTCGTGGTGCCGGTAGCATACCACGCAGGGCGACTTCCTGGCCGGGCGACAGGCAGGCCGAACCCGCGCGGCGTGCGAATGAGTTGCACATAGGTAGAACCATCAGTCTCTCTGTGCTCGGCGGTGACGGCGGTGCGATTGGAAGAAATGCTCGCGCGCGCGGACCTTCCCGACGACGTTCGGGCGGCCATCCGTGACGAACTCGAGGAGCGCCGGCGCTTCGAGGCCTCGCTTGGGGCGAGCGAGGAGAGGTATCGGTTGTTGTTCCACCAGTCTCCGGTCGGCATCGTGCAGACCGACGAGCGGGGGATTGCCGTGGATGTGAACGAGGCGTTCGCGGAGATCGTCGGCGGGGACCGGGAGGGGATGCTCGGCTTCAACACTCTGGCGGGAATCAGGGACCCTGACCTCCGCCAAGCGGTCGTGGATGCTCTGGCGGGCCGGCCGGCTTCCTATGAGGGCGCGTACCGGGCGGAGGCCAGCGGCAATGAGGTCGTGATCCGAGCCATCAGCCGGCCGCTGCGCGATCCGGACGGCGCCATTCTCGGGTCCATCGGCATCTTCGAGGACATCACGGAGCGGCGGAGGGTCGAGGAGGCGCTGGCGGAGAGCAAGCGCCTCTACGAGGAGCTTGCGGCCACGATCGCGGTGGGGGTGTACCGGTACCGTGTGAGCGCGGACGGGACGGCGTCTTTCGACTACGCGAGCCCGCGGATGTGCGCGATGCTCGGTCAGTCCTCCGAAGCCATCGGCGCTGATCCGTTCCTCGCCTTCGCGCCGTGCCATCCCGACGACCTTCCGGACCTGCTCGCCGCGAACGCCTCGGCCGTGGACCGGCGGGTGCACTTCGTGTGGGAGGGCCGGTTCATCGTCCACGGAGAGACGCGCTGGTACCGCATCGAGTCGGCGCCCACGGAGATGGACAGCGGCGAGGTGATCTGGCACGGCATCGTGCAGGACGTGACGGACCGGCGCCTGGCCGAAGAGGCGCTGGCGGAGAGCCTGAGCCGCTACGATGGGTTGGTGGCCGCGATCCCGATCGGGGTGTTCCGCCTCCGCACCCTGCCGGACGGCCGGGCGCGGTTCGAATATGCGAGCCCAAGGGCGGCGGAGATACTTGGGACGACGGTGGAGGGGTTGCTCGCGAGCGGGGACGGCCGGCTCGAACTGGCGTTCCCGGAGGACCTTCCGGAGATCCGGAGGATCACCCGCGAGGCGGTTCAGGGCAGGAAGCCTCTCCTGCTCGAGGGCCGGTTTCGCATCAAAGGGGAGACGCGGTGGCTGCGGATCGAGGGGGCGCCGGGCGTCGAGAGCGACGGCGAACTCGAGTGGAGCGGGATCGTCGAGGACGTGACGGAGGCGAAGCGCGCGGCGGACGCCGTGCGTCGGAGCGAGGAGCGGTTCGCGCTTGCGATGGCGGGCTCGCGCGATGGGCTCTGGGATTGGGACCTCGAGACCGGCGAGGTGTACTACTCGCCGCAGTGGAAGCGGATGGTGGGCTACGAGGAGCATGAGATCGCGCCTCGCTTCTCCGACTGGGAGCGTCTGACCGAGCCTGAGGGGCTTGAGCGGGCCAAGGCGGCGATCGAGCGGTGCCTCAAGGGGGAGACGGACCAGTTCGAGGTCGAGTTCCGCATGCGTCACAAGGAAGGCCGCTGGGTGGAGGTGCTCTCGCGCGCGCGGGTGGTTCGGAGCGAGCCGGACGGGCGCGCGACGCGCTTGGTCGGCACACATGTGGATCTGTCGGAACTCCGGCGGGCGGAGGCGGAACGCCGGAAGCTCGAGGAGGAGGTGTTGCACGCGCAACGCCTGGAGAGCTTGCGGGTGCTGGCGGGGGGAGTTGCGCACGATTTCAACAATCTGCTGACGGCGGTGCTCGCGAACACGGAACTCGCGCTGCTGGAGCTTCCTCCGACCTCGGCGCTTCGGCAGCGGCTGCAGGGCGTCGAGCGGGCTGCGGCGCGAGGGGCGGAACTCGCGCAGCAGATGCTTGCGTACTCTGGCCGCACGAGCATGAGCGCGGTTCCGATGTCCGTGAGCCAGGTCGTGCGCGACACCGAGCATCTGCTCGAGGCGGCGTCGGAGGGTCGGCCGATCGAACTGGATCTCTCCGAGAACCTGCCCCGTGTGCGCGTGGACGCGGCTCAGGTGAGCCAGGCCTTGGTCAACCTGGTCCTCAACGCTCACGAGGCGCTGGGAAGCGCTGAGGGCGGCATTGAGGTGCGCACGGGGCTCTTTCACGCGGACGCGGCGTATCTCTCCGACGTGGAGGGGGGGGACGCTCCGCTTGCGGAGGGGGACTACGTCTCCATCGCGGTGCGCGACGGCGGCCCGGGAATGGACCCGGCGACGCGGGCGCGGGCGTTCGAGCCCTTCTTCAGCACGAAGTTCGCGGGCCGCGGGTTGGGGCTCGCGGCCACCCTCGGGATCGTGCGCGGGCACGGCGGAGGGCTGAAGGTCGAGAGCGCGGCGGGGAAGGGAACCACGGTCACGCTGTTGTTGCCGCCGGTGGTTGAGGAGGGCGGCGAGGAGCGGACGTCGGCCGGGGTCGGGCCGGCCGCGGCCGGGCGTTTGGTGCTGGTGGTCGACGATGAGGAGATGGTTCGCTCGGTGGCGCGGGCCTCGCTGGAGAGTCGGGGCCACGAGGTCGTCACGGCGGGGGACGGTTTCGAGGGTCTCGCGACGGCGCGCGAGCGCTTCGAAGAATTGGCCGCGGTGGTGCTGGATTTGACGATGCCGGGATTGAGCGGGGCGGAGGTGCTTCGGGCGCTTCACGCGGAGCGGCCCAGCCTGCCGGTGATCCTCTGCAGCGGCTACTCGGAGGAAGAGGCGACCGGAGGCCTCCCTCCGGGGTCGTTTGCGCTGTTCCTGCAGAAACCGTTCCGAGCTACGGAACTCCTCGCGGCGTTGGAGCGGGTGGGGGGGGAGGTGGGGGCGCGGTAGGGGTGCGCGGGGCTGCAACTCCGTAGCGAAACACGCTACAATGGTGGGATAGGGACAGCCGCGTGGCTGGTCCGGCTGAGCGTTTGGTGTCGGGACGCAGCCCGTTGATGGAGCGAGGTCAGCGCATGAGCGAGCCGGCCCAAGACGCTACGACCCTCTTCGACATGGACGAGTTCGATGAGGTCGAGGAGGCGGATGAGCAGGTCGATGAGAGTCTCGACCGGGACCGCGACGGGATAGAGGACGAGAGTGAGGGCGAGGGCGACGGCGAGATCACTGAGCCGTTCGACCCGGCACGGATTGATGTGCGCGCGTGGCAGCCGACTATCCAGCAGCTCGTCGACCGCATCAAGGACCGCGCGCTTATCCTGGACCCGTACTGGCAGAGGCGCGTGGGCATCTGGACGGTCAAGGCGCAGAGCAGGCTGATCGAGTCCATTCTGATGCGGATCCCGCTCCCGTCGTTCTACATCGATGCCACCGATGAGGACCGGATGCTTGTCGTGGACGGCGCTCAGCGGCTGACGGCCATGTACCGGTACGTGTCCGTACAGGATCTCCGCCTGACGGATCTGGAGTTCCTCCGCGAGTACAACGGAGCGGCTTTCGACGGCCTGCCGCGCAACCTGCAGCGTCGCATCGTGGAGAGCCAGGTGACGGTCTACCAGATCCAGCCCGGGACTCCGGAGGCCGCCAAGCTCAACATCTTCAAGCGCATCAACACAGGTGGGCTGCCACTGTCGCCACAGGAGATCCGTCAGGCAGTCTACTGGGGCAAGGGTGTCCTGCTCCTGCAGCGCCTGGCCGAGAGCGACTCGCTACGCGAAGCCACTGACGGCGCCCTGCGACGGACCGAGCGGCTCCAGGATCACGAACTCGTCCTCCGGTTCCTTGCCTTCGCCACATGCCCGTACCAGCAGTACAGGGGCCCCGATCTCGATGCGTTCCTCAGTGAACGCCTCCGGTACCTGAACAGGATCGACGACGACCAGCGCGAGGAACTGGCGCGCCGTTTCCAGCGGGCGATGGAGTCGGCGCACCGCGTGTTCGGGGCGCGCGCGTTCCGGAAGCCCTGGCGAGGCGGCGAGCGCCGGAAGCCGCTCAATCGCGCGCTCTTCGAGGCCTGGGCGGTGAGCCTGGATGTCAGGACCGACGATGAGCTGGAGACACTGGTGACGCGCAAGAGTGCGGTCATGAGGGCCTTCCGCGCAAGTATGCTCGACAACGAGTTCGAGCGCTCGGTCACGGCAGGCACCGGCGAGCCAAGGCGCGTCAGGGCGCGGTTCGGGACCGTCGAGCGCATCATCGAAGAGGTGCTGTCATGCTGAGCGCGATCGGGATCCGCGGGTTCAAGTGCTTCGTTGACGGCTACGTCGCCCTCGGCCCTCTGACCGTCCTGGCGGGTCTCAACAGCTCAGGCAAGTCCACGACGACCCAACCGCTCCTGCTGCTGCGCCAGTCGAGACAGATGTCCCTACTTCCCCGCAGCCTGGCACTAGGCGGCGAACTTGTGAGGATCGGGACTGCGGCGGACGCGCTCTGCCGGAACGCCGAGCGCGAGACGATCGAGTTCGGCCTGGAGTGGGACGGCGGAACCGCGGCGACGTGGGCGTTCGCGTATGACCC
>CAZCER010000351.1:4970-5821 GCA_964497385.1 uncultured Armatimonadia bacterium
CGCGGCCAACGTCCTAGCTTCGGCATCGCCGGCCGTGCCCGAATCGGTCTACTCGCTGCCGCCGTTTGCCGAGGGGTGCCGGTACCTTAACGCTGAACGTCTGGGGCCGCGGACGGCCTATGACATGGACGACCACCGTGTGCGCCAACAGCGCGATCTGGGTCCGCACGGCGAGTACGCATGGCACTACCTCCACCAGTTCGGCGAGCAGGCGGTCCCCGTTCGGGGCCTGGCGCACCCGGCGTCACCGACGCCCCAGCTTCGCCAGCAGGTGGAGGCCTGGCTCGGAGTCATCAGCCCGAGCGTACGCGTGGACGTCCACGCGGTACCGGCGCTGGACAGCATCCAGGCGGAGTTCTCGTACCCGACGCCGACCGGCGCTGGCGAGCCGACACGGCCGACCAACATCGGCTTCGGCCTGACGTACACTCTACCGATCATCGTCGCGCTTCTCTCGGCGAAGCCGGGTGATCTGCTCATCATCGAGAATCCCGAGGCCCACGTGCATCCGAGGGGGCAGTTCGAACTCGCCCGACTGATGGCTCGCGCCGCGCATGGCGGCGTGCAGATCATCGTGGAGACGCACAGCGACCACGTTCTGAACGGGATCCGCGTGGAGGTGGCTGAGGGGGACCTGCGGCCGGATGAACTCCGGACTCACTGGTTCGCCCAGGCTGCGGGCTCCCGCGAGCCAGAGATCATCTCGCCGAACATCGACTCGAACGGGTGCTTCGACGCGTGGCCCGAGGGCTTCTTCGACCAGTGGGAGAACGCGCTCGACATGCTGCTTCAACGGGGTGGGGGCAGAGGGTGTCCCTCGACGTAGCGTTCAATGAGCTGTCAGGTGTCGC
>CAZCER010000352.1:0-3955 GCA_964497385.1 uncultured Armatimonadia bacterium
CGTCGACCGCCCCGAGTACATGCACCGACTTGTGGGTCGCGTGACGGACGCCTACCTCGCGATGCTCGACCAGCTCGAGGAGCAGGGGCTCCACTGCCAGCCGCAGAGCCTCATCCACTGCACCGGCGCCTACACCGACGAACTCCCCGCGGCGGGGTACGACCCGGAGAGGCCGCGCGCGAAGGACCTCTGGATGTTTGGACTCGCGCAAATGTTCTCGACCGTCTCTCCGGCCATGTTCCGTGAGTTCGAGGTCGACTACGCGGGCCGCATCTGCGAGCGCTTCGGCCTTGTGTATTACGGCTGCTGCGACCCGCTCGACGGCAAGATGGCCGAGGTGCGCATGATCCCGAACGTGCGCAAGATCTCCATGAGCCCGTGGGTCGATCAGGAGCGCGGAGCCGCGGAGATCGGCGGGGACTACGTCTTCTCGCGGAAGCCCAGCCCAGCCGTGTTCGCGGGCGGTCGCTTCAGCGCGGAGCAGGTCCGCGAAGATCTCGCAAGGACGCGGGAGATCTGCGACCGCCATGGCTGCCCTCTGGAGTTGATCCTAAAAGACATCAGCACGGTGGGCTACCGCCCCGAGCACCTCTTCGAGTGGGGACGCATCGCGATGGAGGTGGCGTGCGGGTAAGGCGGACGCGGCGAGGTGACAGGCACGGAGGCCTGTCCCACTGAAGGATGCACAGGAGAACGTACGGGCGACCTGCCGGCCGCGCCCTACGCCTTCATCACCTCGACCGTCTTCTCGGCCATCTCGCGGATGCTCACGCGGTGATAGCCGGCCACACCGGTGATGAGCGTGTCGTTCAGAGGGGCCGTCCACTCCGCGGGCAGGCGGGACGCCCCGAGAACCGCGCCGATCACCGAGCCGACCGTCGCGCCGTTGCAGTCGGTGTCGAAGCAGGGCTGGACCGCGCGGCAAATCGAGAGCCCGAAGTCGCCCTCGCCCCAGAGGAGCCCGACCGTCACGAGCATCGCGTTCGAGATCGTGTGGCACCAATCGTGGGCTTGGTTCTCGTCCCACTCCGCGTGCACGCGCTCACAGGCGTCGTCGTACGAGAGGCCCGCATCGGCCCAGCCGAGGACGCGATCCACCGATTCCACCAGCCGCGACTTCTCGGGAACCTGCGCCAGGCCGGCGAGGATCGCCGTCTTCGGGTCGTCCGTGGCGAACGCGGCGGCGATCGTCGCGGCGGCCCACATCTCCCCGTAGGTCCCGTTCCTCACGTGCGAGATCGAGGCGTCGCGCCACCCGAGTTCTGCGGCGAGTTCGGGTCTGCCCGCCGCGACGTAACCGAAGGAGTCGGCGCGGATCTGCGCCCCGATCCACTCTCGGTAGGGGTTGCGGTGCGCGGCGGACTCGGGCGGGGCCTTCAGCTTAATGAAGTTCCCGTAGGCCACACGCTCGGCGGTGCAGACGTGGAGAACCGGGATGTTCTGCATCCAGAACGTCGCGACATCGGTCGGAGTGAAGTCGAGGCCCTTCTCCCGCACGATCGCGAGACCGGTGACCGTGTAGTTCGTGTCATCGTCCTCAGGCATGGCCGTCACGTTCTCAATGAAGCCGCAGCCGTCCGCGTGAAGGTCGCAGCGCTCCGCGACGTCGGCCGGGACCTTCGCGGTGAAGTAGCGGTCGAGCGGCCAGCGCCCGAGGTCCCGGAGGTAGCCGTTCATCCGCGGACGGCGCCAACCCTCGACAGGCTTGCCGAGCAGGCATCCGCAGCAGCGCCCGAGCCACGCGCCATGCATGCGGTCGAGAAGCGCGGGGCCCCTCGGGATGGAGCCGAGAACGGGACCGGCGCGGCGACGCTCGCGGATGCCGTCGAGGTCCGAGGGCTCGTCGTACGGGTGGTCGGGCCGCATTGGGAGAGACTGGACATCGTCCATGAGGGACCCGAAGCGCTCCTGCGTCACGTCGAGCGCGAAGTCGGCCTCCATCAGCTCATCGAAGCGGCCCTCGACCGACGTGAGGTCGCGCCCCTCCTCCTCGGCCTGCCGCCGTTCGGTCGCCACGTCGCTCGCGTTCATCCGAAGCCAGATCAGATCCACGGGATGCCTCCTAAGGCGTCGCTCTCTTCCGAGTCCGGGCCCACGCCCGTTCGCGCCCTTATCTTCCAGGCTTCGCCTGCCGATACCTACGGTGGCAAGGCGTACGCGCGCGGGCCGCGGGCCCTCGCGCTGCGGGAGGAGGCAGTCCGTGTCGGCGCAAGAGGCTGCAAGGAACGAGGCCATCACGCGGATGGTCCAGCGGCAATACGAGCTGTACCCCTACCCCGACATCGACCCCGACAAGATGCCGCGGGGCATGACCATCACGAGCATCCTCGCCGACGTGGCGGCGCTCATCTGGGCCGGGCGCAAGAACCCCGCCAACCTGCGCGTGCTCGACGCCGGTTGCGGCACCGGAGCGCCCTCCGCCCAGGTGAAGCTGGTATGCCCGACCGCTCATGTCGTCGGCATCGACCTCAGCGCCGCCTCGCTCGAGCGAGCGCGCAAGCGCGCGAGCCGCCTGGGGGTCGACGTCGAGTACCACCAGTTGCCCATCCAGGACGTCGCCCAACTCGGACAGACCTTCGACTACATCGTCACGAGCGGCGTGCTGCATCACATGCCCGACCCTGCCGAAGGTCTGCGCGCCCTGCGTTCGGTTCTCGACCCGCAAGGCGCCATCGCCGTGATGCTCTACGGCACGCACGGACGCGTGGGGATCTACGCCCTCCAGGAGGCGATGCGGCTGGCGGCGGACCCCGACAAGTCCATCGAGCACCACATTGCCGTGGCTCGGGCCGTCGCGAACTCCGTGCCGCCCTGGTACCCCATGTTCCGACCGAGCTTCGGCTTCGAACTCAAGCCCGGCAATGACGGGGGCATCGTCGACCTCCTCCTCCACGTCCAGGACGTTCACTACGACGTCGACCGCGTCTACGAACTCCTCGAGGCCGCGGACATGCGTCTCCACTCCTGGCAGCATCCCATCCAGTACGACCTCGACCGGTACACGACGCCGGAACTCAAGAAGCTGACCCGCGACATGTCGGTTCGTGAACGCGAGGCCCTGGCGGAACTGCTGAACGGGACCATCAACAAGCAGTCCTTCGTGGCCGTTCGCCCCGAGTTCGATCCACCGGACACCGACATCCGAGACGGCAAGTGGCGCAACCTTCGCGCCGTCCTCACCAGCTACATCGACTGGAGCGCCACGGAGCGGGTCAAGGACTCCGACCTGACGCGGGTGCGCCTGGCCACGTCGGAACTCGTGGGACTGCATCTCGACCTCGAACCTTGGCAGATGCAGTTGATTGAGCGCGTGGCGCGCATCGGCTGGATGCACCCTCTTGGCGAACTGGTCGACGACAAGCGCGTGGCCCGACTCATGCCGTCGGGTCCGCGCGCCGGCAGGGACCGACTCGTGGAGAAGCTTCTCCGCGATCTCATCCTCCGGAACGCCGTCGCTCTACTCGAGAGGAAGTCGGTTTGATGGATCGATCGACCGAGGCGCGACGACAGATGCTCACCGATGCGCGCGACGCCATGGCGCGATCCCTCTTTGTGCCGTTTGAGGCCCGCGAGGCCTTCGTCTCACCGGTGCTCTTCGGCGGGCGCTCCGATTGGGGCGGCCGGGCGATCTTGTGCGCCGGGCCCGGCTCCCGCGCCGCCCACACCCTGGCCCGGGAGTTTCCCGGCGCGCGGGTCGTCGCGGCCGCGAGCGTCGAACGCGAGCCCGACGGAGAGGACCGCGTCGAGTTCATCGATCCGAGCCCCGAGGCCATCGCCGACGGCGACCGGGAGTTCGACTACGCGCTCGTGCGCGGGCAGCACTGCGGCCCCGGGCCGGATCCCAAGGCCCTTCTCACCGCGGCGGTCTCGCGGCTTCGGCCCGACGGCGTGCTTGTCGGGAGCGTTTTCGGTCGTCACGGCCGGCACGGCATGGTGGTTGTGGCCGAGATGGTCC
>CAZCER010000352.1:3965-5819 GCA_964497385.1 uncultured Armatimonadia bacterium
TCCTGCCCTACGCGGAGGGCATGTCGCCCGCACAGGCGGCTCTGACCGTCCTCAACTCGCTTCCGCCGGGGCACCACTTCCGTCTTCGCGATCAGTTCGCGACGGAGCTGGACGCGGGAGGCGAGAGCGCCTTCGAGTGGCTCGCGCAACTCAGGGCCGGCGACCTCTACACCGCGCCTCAAGTTCTCGAACTCGTCGCAGCGGCGGGGGCGGAGTTCCTGGGCTGGTTCTGGCCGGCCTCGTATGACCCAACGCTCCCGCTCGAGGACCCTGAAGCCATCGCCGCGCTCGCCGACGTCCCGGAGCCCACGCGCTCCACCGTTTCCGAGCTGATCACCGCTTCCCCGACGTCGCACTGCTTCGTGGCGGCGCCGGCCGGCGCGGCGAAGCGACCCGAGCCCCCGTGGGACTCCGAGGAGGCGCTGTCCTGGCGGCCTTGCGCGCTCCCGACCTACCCCTGGGCCGAGGCCCCCGTCTCCGGCGACGTGGTGGAACTGCGCCCCACCCCGCGCACCGAGTACACCGGCAAGCTCACTCTCAGAGCGTGGCAGGCTCGCCTGGGCCGAGCCGCCGACGGCCAGCGCTCGGTGCGCGAGCTGCTCGCCATGACCGAGGTGCGTCAGGCGTTCGATCTCCCGAAAGCGGAGTGGGAAGCCGCGACATTGCTCTTCCTTCGCCAGGCGTGTCACCTGCGGGCGCTCTGCATGCTCCCACCAGCGTCGTGACGGCCGGCCAGCCTGCGTCCCTCACGATGTTTTTGCGCGCGGCCCCTCGGTCGGGCCGTTTTGCTGTGAATCCGCCGGTGCGCTGTGGCAGGAATTGAGTGAAGCGAAGCGGGGCTGGGCGGCGGAGCGAGCATGGACCGAGGGAGGCGCCGGTCGTGAACAAGAAACGAGCTTTCACCCTCATCGAAATGATGATCGTGATCCTGGTCATCGCGATCCTGGCTCTAGTCGTTGGCCTGGCGGTGCGCAACGCGGGGACCCGGGCCAAAGTGGTTCGCAAAAAGGCCGATGTGACGAACATCAATGACGCTTCATGGCTCTTCGAGAACGACACCGGTCAGGTTCCGGCGTCCGTCGACGATCTCCGCCTGCCCGCAGGCGCCGGACCCGCGGGCTACCAGGGGCCCTACCTGCGAGGACCGGTGCCCAGCGATCCCTGGAGCGGGGGCGCGTATGTCCTCACCGACGGAACCGTAACCGGCCCCGCGGAGGTCACGAGCACGTTCGATAGCTGACCGTTCGCGCAGGCCGCCTCATGCGGCCGGGCCGGGTGAGGAAGCCCACTTACAACGTGAGAGGGGCGGGGATCGCTCCCCGCCCCTCTCACGTTTCGCGGGCTTGCCGCACCGCTCGAGCCTACCCGCCGAGCGCGGAGCGCAACGCGTCGGCCTTGTCCGTGACCTCCCACGTGAAGCCCGGCTCGTTCCGACCGAAGTGACCGAAGACCGCGGTCTTCCGGTAGATCGGTCGGGCGAGATCGAGATGCTTGATGATGCCGGCCGGCGTGAGGTCGAACATCTCCATCAGCGTCGCCTCGATCGCGCCTTCGTCCACGTTCGCCGTGCCGTGGGTGTGCACCGCGAGGGAGACGGGTTCGGCCCGGCCAATGGCGTACGCGACCTGGATCTCGCACTGGCGCGCGAGGCCCGCGGCCACGACGTTCTTGGCGAGGTACCGCATCATGTAGGCGGCCGAGCGATCCACCTTCGTCGGGTCCTTGCCCGAGAAGCACCCGCCGCCGTGGCGCGCGAGGCCCCCATAGGTGTCGACCATCAGCTTGCGGCCCGTGAGGCCTGTGTCGCCCGTCGGGCCGCCGATCTCGAACCGGCCCGTGGAGTTCACGAGGCAC
>CAZCER010000353.1:0-5814 GCA_964497385.1 uncultured Armatimonadia bacterium
GCCGGGCCTTCCCTCGTGCGCGGGCGACCTGCCGGTGGCCCGCGGCGCGGTCGCGCCTTACGGCCCGGTGTAGTCCGGCAAGTCCTGGTCGAAGTTGGCGCAGTAGACCCACCAGTTGTTGAGGCCGTACTCGGTCTCGCCGGGGGCCTTCGGCAGCAGCCCGAGCCACCACCGGTGGTGGGTGACGATGTCCGGTCCCCAGCCGTCGTGGCAGTTCATGATGGCCTTCGTGCCGCGGAGGTCGGGGTAGTAGCGCCAGTCGAGAGCGTACGTCTCCACGTAGCGCTCGTTGCCCCAGTCGTAGTCCGAGGCGCTGTTAGGCGCGTAGTGGACGCCCCCGGCGTGACTCTCGCCGGGGAAGTCCTTGTCCACGCGCGTGAAGACGTTCCACGGGTCGTCGCGCTGGTTGTCCCACACGCCACCGGCCACGGCGAGCGAGAGGATGCCCTCACAGCGGTGGGCGTAGCTCTCGAGCATCTCGCCCTCGCCGCGCTCGTAGTTGAAGCCCATCACCCAGAGGGTGCGCCCGACGTCGGGGATGTCGTAAGGGCGGTAGAACCAAGGGTTCTCGGTGGGCGGGAGCACCGCGTCGCGGTTCGGGATGAACATCGCGTACTCGTCCCAGTGCATCCCCGGAGCGCCCCAGAGCCACACCTCGGTGACGCCGAGTTCGGGGATCTTCTCGACGAGGCCGTTCTCCTCGAGCACCGCGGCGTAACTGGTCCCGTCGCCCTGCTTCCAGGTTTGGGCGCGGATGTCGGCCAGGAGGTCATCGGGCTGGTAGCGGAAGCCGCTCCGCCAGGGCGGGCAGCCGTCGACGTCGATCCACTCCGCGATCTCGTAGTTGATGTACCCGCCGCTCGCGACGCGGATGTCCTCGATCAGCTTCTCGGAGAGTTCGTGCGGGTCGTGCCAGCCCATCACTTCGACGAGGGTGCGGTTGCCCTCCGAGGGGACGCGCGGGTTGTAGTTCACGACAACGACGCGCGCGAGTTTGCGGCCGATGCCCTCAGGCGGGTACACGGCCTCGGCGTTCTGCGCGATCGCCTGCCCCGCCGCCGCCGTGAGCGCGGCGAGGGTGAGCGTCAGGGCTGTGCGGTGGTGCATGGTGCGATCTCCCTTGCTGGATAGGGCCTACTTGCCCCAGATGCAGTACGGCGCCGGGTTCGCGGTGACGCCGAGGGCGTAGAGCGACCAGAAGCACCCTCCGGCCATATCGCCCAGGATCAGTCCGAACGCGATGGGCACCAGCGCGTGGAAGGCCTTGTTGCCTCCATAGCGGGTGACGAGCGTCTTGACCGTCCAGGCGATGAGCATAGGACACCAGAGGTACCCCATCGCCCAACTGCTGGAGACCGCGTATCCCGCCGGATGAATGGGCCACCATGGAGTGCGCACGTTCAAAAACATCATAGCACAAGTCGCGGCGAGTCCGATCGCGATGGCGAAGGTCGGGCCCGTGTAGCGGTATTGCGGGTTGTTGAGCGCTCCGGCGAGCCGCTCCCAGGGCTCTCGGCCGAAGATCAGGGGGACCTTGGGCTCCATGAAGTGGGCCGCGACGCCGTCTCGGTACATGCAGTGCAGCAGAGCCCAGAAGCCCGCGACGCACCCGACAGCGATGGCGGCTCCCATCGCCCAACTCACCGGTCGGGTGCTCGCTCCGGTGCGTTCGCAGAGCTTGTACGCCTCGATCTGGTGGGGAGCCGGATGGGCGCGGTAGGCGCGGTTGAACCAGCAGAAGACCTCAGTCGCCACGCGGGTCGACCGGGAGAGGTTCACCTGCCCGACGATGCGCTCGAGCACGACGCCCGGGCCCGCATGGTGCAGGTCGTGCGCGGGCAGGCCCATCTCGGCGCGGATCCGCGAGACGGAGAGCGAGAGGATCAGGTAGATGATGAAGAACGCGATCGCGTACCACCAGTCCATCCCCGCGGCGATGCCGTAGGTGACGAGCACCCCGAAACCGGCGAGGATGATGAGCACGGCGGTGCGGTAGCGGATGGGTTCGCCCGAGTCATCCAGGCCGTCCGACCGCCCCATCACCGTGCGCCAGACGCCCTTGAGGTAGTCCCGGCTGGCCCAGACGCCGAAGAGCGCGAGCCCCACGTAGCCGGCGAAGGACTGCTCCTCCACGAACGGCACGCCGCCCGCGATGCCGAGCACGCCGGCCTGGGCGCAGATCAGGCGCTGGATCTTGAAGACGAAGTAGAAGACCCAGCACGAGAAGGCGAGTTCGGTCGGGAGCAGTAGGCAGAGCCCGAGCGCGAACGGGTAGAACCCGAGGTACCAGTTGCCGCTCCCGAAGGCCGAGTAGGGCCAGTCGGTGAGGAACGTGTGGAGCGCGAAGACGGGCGCGGCCGTCGCGGTGAGCGGAATCTGCGGGAACGACGGGTTGTAGATCTTGATGCCGTTCAGGATGTCGATCGCGAAAACGATGAGGAAGACGATCCAGAAAGGGCGGGAGCGCACGATCCAGCTGTTGGGGCGCGTGAGTTCGAAGGGGAGCTGGACGATCGGGAAGGTCAGCCGCTCGGACTCGATCCAGCGCCTGCGGAAGATGGCGTTCATGGACATCGTGACAGCGTAGAGACAGGTGCAGAAGAGCGTCCACATGCCCGCCGGGACGATCCACGCCTTCCAGATGGTTGGCTGGTAGAGGCTCGACCCACCCTCGTACATGAGGCGGACCGGGTCCGTGGATGAGCCGCCGCCGAGCCAGGAGGGGACGGCGCCGTCCACGGTGAGCCAGCGGGGGATCTGATCCCAGAAGAGGTTCTTCCAGTCGTTCTCGGGGCGGGCGTACTCGTACGCGTACGTCATGATCGGCGTGAGCACCTGGAGCATGTCGTGACTGACCATCGCCGAGGTGAAACAGAGGATGACGTAGATGGTCAGGAGTTCGGCGTGCGCCAGGGCCCACGCCGCGTGTATGCGCCGGACCAACGCGTTGAGCGCGGTGAGCGCGATAATGATGAAAACGACGTTGTAGAAGAGGGAGATTGTGGTCGGAAAGCCGGCGTACCAGACCGTCTCGGTCATGGCGAGCCAGTAGGAGTTGAACGGGATGAGCGCCAGTGCGATGACGACCGAGCGAATCGTCACCCCGCGCACCGAGCCGGGCTGGGGTCGCTCGGGGATCTCCATAGCCGCGTGTTGTAGCGCCATCTAGCTCCGTTCCACCTCTGGTTTCCGCCGTGCTGACCGTAATTCCGTCTCCGGCCCACGGTCTCCTGCCCACGACGCGCTTCAGGGAAGCGGGCGGGCCGTCACGAAGCGCGGAGTTCGGAGCGGCTCGATGGAGTCGCGCGCCGCGGAGAGGCCGCCGCCATGGAGCAGGACGACGCAGGAGACCGAGACGCCGCCGTGCTCGGTCCGGGTCGGGTCGGCGAGCAACTGCGCCTGGACGCAACTCTCGCGTTCCCCATCGATCGGATCCTCGGCGCGTGGGGCGTAGCGGGCCCCCGAGAGGCCTTCCCCGCCAAGGACGCCGATGCTCCATCCTTCACGGCCCGCTCGACCCGGGGCGCCGAGGAAGCTGATCACGCTCGGCGCGTTGGGCGTCCCGCCGCCGGGGAGGCCGCGTCCCGGACTCTCCCCCCAACCGCCGCGACGCCCGGTGGCGACGATCTCCGTGAGCCCGTTGCCGCGAAGGCGCGCCTCGACGAGGATCACCTCCTCGCCGTCG
The DNA here is from genome assembly GCA_964497385.1 of uncultured Armatimonadia bacterium. Classification (GTDB taxonomy): domain Bacteria; phylum Armatimonadota; class Zipacnadia; order UBA1398; family UBA1398; genus CAZCER01. Next base: position 3,686 of record CAZCER010000353.1, read on the forward strand.
GCGCCTTCCGCGTCCACGCGGCTGCGGAGGAGAAACCAGGGCTTTCCCGCCACGAACGTGTAGGTCTGTTCCAGCCGGGCGCCGCCGGCCCAACCGACGGCCACGACGCGCGCCGCCACGGCCCCGCTCTCGCCGGCCTCGACGCGCAAGAGCCCGCGGTGATCCGCTTCGGCGCTCTCCTCCTCCCGCGCGGGGCCCTCGGCCCGCGCCCCCCCGAACGACAGCGCCGCGTAGTCCAGGCCGGTGGCCTTGCTGGTCAACTCGGTGACGCAGGCGCCGGCCGCCTCGCTGAGGGTTAGGGAGAAGTGCGCGGTGGCGACGCGAACCGTGCCCGCGCCCGTCCCGAGAGCCTCTGGCTCGACGGTCAGGTCCGAGGGGGCGGCGGGCTCCCGGCCGGGGCATAGGTACAGGCATCGCGCGTAGCGCGCGGGAATGTCCACGAGCGTGTGGACGACCACGCCGCCGTCGGCGGGCTCGACAAGGGACGGCAGCGGCTCGGAGTCCGCCGAACGCACCGACAGGCCCTCCGGCGGCGCCGCAACGTCCGGCACGAACGCCGTGATGTAGGCGTTCGCCTCCGCCGCGTCGGTCGTGTTGTGGCCCACGACCTTGGCGAGGGCCCCGGGCGGAACCGCCGATTCGGGCTCGCGCGCCGCGATCACGAACGTCTCCAGAAGCGCCTCCGAACCCGCGGTTTCGTAGCAGAGACACAGAGGGACGCGCGTGTGCGTCTCCTCCGGGAGGCCGGCGAGGGCCGTGCGAACGTCCACCTCCGCCGCCACTCCAGCGGCGAGATCGCCCAGAGCGAACCATCGGCCGGCGACGCGGACCGCCGCCGCCGAGACGCCTTCAGAGCGCTCGCGATCAGCGACGCACCGGAGTCGGAGGATGGGGGCCTCGGCCGCGAGCACCGGGGTCAGGACCTCGATCCGGGCCGGCGCGGCCCACGCGGGATCCGGCGCGGGGGCTTCGGCCAGCGCGGCGATCCAGAGGATTGTGAGCCCTGACCACAGCAAACGGCGCCTCCTCGGGCGATGCATCCATCCGGACGCGCGCGGACGTCCCGAGGTTCGTTCCGGGCGCCCCTCGGCGCGTTCTCCTTCAGGCCGGGGATCACTTCACCATGTCGAGGAGTGTGCCCTGGAGATCGTCGGCGGTGCGTACGACCGAGACGTTCGAGGCGACGCCGAGGGCGGCCGCGACGCCCTGGATGACCTCGACGGCAAGGTCCGTGTTCGAGGCCTCCAGGTAGCCCGGCTCAAGGCCGGTCGCGGCAGGACGTGCGGCTCCCGACGCGGCGGTCTCGCGGTACTGATTGCCGCCGAGAGCCTCCAGCCCCATGTAGTTCGGGAACTCATGCAGCCCGACTCGGCCCAGCAGTCGCTCCCGGTCGTTGAACTGCGCGTACACGTCGCCGATGACGTCGATCCGCACTCCGGTGCTGCCGACGGGAACGCGGATCCCGCCGCCGACGCGCGCGCCGTCGCCGGCGGTGAGGAAGCGGTCGGCGTCGATGCGGAGGGCGCCGTCACGGGTGTACGTCTCCCCCGCGGCGGTCGCGACCCGCAGGAGTCCCGGCCCGGATAGTGCCACATGGAGAGGTTCGCCGGTGGCTTGCGGGACGCCTTGGGCGTCATCGCGGTCCACGGAAGCGACGCGCGCGCCGCCCCCGTAGCGTTCAGCCTGGAGCAGCCGGCTGGCCTTGTAGGCCGTGGTGTTCACGTTGGCGACGTTGTTGGCGGAGACGTCCGCTCGGGTGAGGGACGTCTCGATCCCCGAGAGCGCTGAGAGAAGCGCGGTCGCCAAGAGGGACGCTCCCTTCGAAGTTCACTGCTATCATTATGCCACAGGCGCCCGCACACCTACCATGCCCTCCGCCGGAGCGCGGAACGGGGGAGCGGGGCCGGACGAAGACAGCGAGGTGGCTCGGGCATGCGAGTGGTGCATACGGTCGCGGAAGCGCGCGCGTTGGCGCGCGAGACAAGGGCGCGGGGAGGGGTGGTCGGCCTCGTGCCCACGATGGGGGCCCTGCACCGCGGTCACATGTCGCTGATCGAGGCCGCCAGGGAGTGCGATCTGGTGATGGTGTCCGTGTTCGTGAACCCGCTCCAGTTCGGGCCGGGCGAGGA
>CAZCER010000354.1:0-1735 GCA_964497385.1 uncultured Armatimonadia bacterium
GAGCCGGCTCCGGCTCTCGCTGTGCCCACCGCCGAACAGGCCGCCTGGCACGACCTCGAACTCGGCATGTTCATCCACTTCTCGCAGCGCACGTGGTCCGGAAACGACGTCTCCGGCCTCACGGTGCCGCTCTCGGACATGAACCCGGCCGAACTCGACACCGACCAGTGGGTCGACGTCGCGAAGTCCATGGGGGCGCGCTACATCGTCTTCGTCGCGAAGCACGTCGAGGGCTTCTGCTGGTGGCCGACGGACACCACCGACTACTCGGTGGCGAGCATCCCCTGGCGCGAGGGCGAGGGCGATGTGGTGGGCGACCTCGCGCGCTCCTGCGAGGAGGCGGGCATCAAGCTCGGGTTCTACCTCTGCCCGCGCGATGACCACTTCGGAGCCGCGGACAGCGGCCGTTGTGCTACTCCCGAGGCCCAGGAGGCCTACAACGCGATGTACCGGGGGCAGCTCACGGAACTGCTCACTCGCTACGGCGACGTGGCCGAGGTGTGGTTCGACGGGAGCCTCATCGTGCCGGTCGGCGACATCCTCGAGAAGTACGCCCCCCGGGCGATGGTCTTCCAGGGGCCCCACGCCACGATCCGCTGGGTCGGAAACGAGGGCGGCCAGCCGCCGACCCAGCCGTGGAACTCCCTCTCCGTCGAGGACGCGAAGACCGGCACCGCGACGTCGGCCCACGGGGACCCCAACGGCGGGGCGTGGCTCCCGAACGAAGTGGACACGGTCAGCACCGTGCAGCACTGGTGGTTCTGGGAGGACAACCCCACCCGCGAGCCGCGCTCCGTCGAGGAACTGATGAACGTCTACTACAACTCGGTCGGGAGCGGCGCCGTGCTGCTCCTCAACCAGACCCCCGACCGGACGGGGCGCATCCCCGAGGCCGACGCTCAGAGGGCCGCCGAGTTCGGGGCCGAGATCGAGCGCCGCTTCGGGACGAGCCTCGCCGAGACGTCCGGGACCGGCACGGTCCTCGAACTCGACCTGGGTGCCGCGGAATCCGTGGACCATGTGATCACGCAGGAGGACATCGTCCTCGGAGAACGCGTCCGGGCCTATCGGATCGAGGGCCTGACCGATGGCGGCTGGGTCGCGGTGTGCTCAGGCACGGCGATCGGCCACAAGCGCATCGACCGCTTCGAGCCGGTGACCGTCTCCCGCCTGCGCCTCACCTGCACCGAAGTCGCCGCCGAGCCCGTCATCCGACGCTTCGCGGCGTTCCGGGCGGGCATGGAATAGCCTTACGGAGGGGCCGCATTGGGGGAACCGTGCGGTAGCACGGTGGGCCCCAAACCGGCCCGTTGGTTGGCGCAGGCCCGGAGGTGCCACGAGATGCCCGACGGAGCATTCGGCTCGGCCACCTCGACGCCGTTGGGTCTGGCTGCCACATGCCTCTGGGCGCTGACCGCTGTCGCGGCGCCGCTCTGGATCGGCTTCGCCTTGCCCGCGGTCACGAGCAAGACGAGCGTCCGCACGGACGCGCGGCGAGCCCGTCGCGCGCGCCGGAGCGGCTGGGCGGTGGTCGGGCTTGCCCTGGCGGCGGCCCTAGTCACCTGCGCATCATGGCTCAGCCCGTGGCCGTAGGCGACCTCCGTTCATCCGTGCGCCGCCACGTGACATCCCCGGTGTAGGCTCAGATGGGCCTGCCGCCGAAGGAACCGGCGGCGGGGAACGGGATCTGTGAGAGGACGCGCGCCATGAGCGACTTCACCCCGCTCCGGCGGGG
>CAZCER010000354.1:1745-5801 GCA_964497385.1 uncultured Armatimonadia bacterium
CTCCATTGTCGAAACGACCTATGACACACCTCTGGTGCGGCTCAACCGCCTGATGCCCGAGGGCGCGAATGTGTTCGGGAAGGTCGAGTTCTTCAACCCGCTTGGCAGCGTCAAGGACCGCATCGGCCGGGCCATGATCGAGGCGGCCGAGGCCGAGGGGCGTCTCACCCCCGAGACGCGCATCGTCGAGCCCACCAGTGGGAACACCGGGATCGCCCTGGCCTTCGTCTGCGCCGCGAAGGGCTACTCCCTCACCCTCACCATGCCGGAGTCCATGAGCCTGGAGCGGCGGGCGCTCCTGAGGGCGCTCGGGTCCGAACTCGTGCTCACGCCGGCGGCCGAGGGCATGAAGGGCGCCATCGCGGCCGCCGAGCGCCTGGTTGCGGAGAGCCCGAACGCCTGGATGCCGCAGCAGTTCGAGAACCCCGCGAACCCGGCCATCCACGAGCGCACCACCGGCCCGGAGATCTGGGAGGCGACCGAAGGGGCCGTGGATGTGCTGGTCGCCGGAGTCGGCACGGGCGGGACCATCACCGGGACCGCGCGGCGCCTGAAGAGCCGGAAGCCCTCGGTCCAGGCCGTCGCCGTGGAGCCCGCGGAGTCCCCGGTCCTTTCTGGCGGCCAAGCGGGCCCGCACAAGATCCAGGGCATCGGCGCCGGGTTCGTTCCGGGCGTGTTCGACCGGTCGGTCGTAGACCGTATCGAGACCGTGCCAAGCGAGGACGCCATCGCCTGGGCCCGGCGCGCCCCGCTCGAGGAGGGGCTCCTTGTCGGCATCAGCTCCGGCGCCGCGCTGTGCGCCGCCGCTCGGGTGGCCGCCGAACCCGAGAACGCGGGGAAGACGATCGTGGTCATCCTCCCGAGCTGCGGCGAGCGGTACCTCTCGACAGCGCTCTTCGAGCATCTCACCCAGTAGCGTACAAAGGACCGCCGCCCGCCCGACCCGGGGCGAGCGGCGGTCTCACCAGTCCGCCCGAGAAGGCGGAGCCGCCCTAACGTGTTGGGGGGAAGGGCGCGTCGGCGCTACCGAGCGCCCCTCCAGAAACGGTCCGTGCTCCACTGGCTCCAGTAGCCGCCCGACTTCATCCCGAGCAGGCGGAAAGCCGCCCGGCACTGGTAGCGGATGGCGTCCGGCGTAGCGGAGTGCATCTTGCCGTAGTCGAGCCCGAGCCAGCGGCAGGTGGAGGGGATGAACTGGAACAGCCCCGCGTCGCCCGCGCGGCCCATGGCCGTCGGCTTGCAGCGCGACTCATGCACCAGGATCGAGAGCATCCGCTCGCGCTGGGTGACGGCCGGATGCCTCGGGTCCACGACCTTCAGCCTCGCGAACTCCTGCGCCACAACGCGAACCACACTCGGGTCGGCCTCGGGCGCGAGCTGCATGATGCGCCCAGCCACAGCCTGGCAGTCGGTGACGTACGCGTGCAGAGCCGCCTCCGCGGACGGGTCGGCCAGGAGTTCGGCGAGGAGCGGACCGGGCGCCCTCGCCGGCGCCGGATTCGGCGCAACGGACGGCGCGACCGCCACCTCGGCATGGATCGGCGGCGGAGCCGTGGCAGCCGCGGCGATCGTCGTCTCCGCCACCGGGGCGGTCGCGACGGTCTCCTCGACCGCCACAGGTAGGTTGTAGACCTCACGCATGCGGTCCGTCAGGTAACCCGCATCGCCGCTCTGCAGTACAGCGGCAAGCACAATAGCCGTAAACATACAGTCTTCCTCCAAAAGGGGGAGCCAGCGGGCCAGGGACAAGCAGCCCGCGCACGGCGCGAAAGGTGGTCTCAGTACGGTTGGGGAATAGGGATTTGCCGGGGTCCCACGGTCTTGCCCGTGTCTCGCCGTCACACGAACACTCGGGCCTGACCGGCGCCCCGGCCTCTGTTCTCGCAAAACACCTCAAGCACTCGCGCCGGGTCATCGCGCATTCTGGTGCATTGTTGACGGAAGTCAACTTCTATGCACCATGCTCCCCGACTGGCGGGCGAGTCTACAGGATCGATCCGCCGAGCGCAACCCCCCACTGCAAACATTTGTGCGTCGCTCTCTTCGGCCGCGCGCCGCCCAAAACACTCCGTCCACGTCGCCCAGCCGCGCATGGCTCAGGCCGTAACGGAGCGCCCGGGAGGAGGCACTATCCTGGATGAAGGCCTCCGAGGGGACGGCTCGCACCGCGCGAGGCGGACGGACGCAAGGGAGGGGTCAGCATGGACGAGACGGCTGCGGATGTCGACATTGCTTCAGGTGGGACGGGCGTGTGGATCGGGGTGCGGGTGATCCTCTGGGGGCTGCTTTTCTGGACCCTCTGGGCCGTGGCGACGAACCTCGTTGGCGCTTACCTGACAATCGGTGAGGCGGCGAATGTGTGCCTGGCCATCGGGGCCGGGGGGCTTCTCGCCTTGCTGTGCGGGCTCACGATCACCGCGACGGTCAGCCGGCTGCGCGCGCCGGGCGGGCCGCGCGTCCTTTACCTATGCGCGCTTCTCGTCGCTCTCTGCGCGCTAGGCCTCCTCGTAGCGGGGGTGCTCGTCACGCTGCCGGGAGGCGCAGGCCCGAGTCCTTCGCAGATGAGCGTGGTGGCGCCATTCGCCGGCTGGCTCGCGGGTTTCGTCGTCATCGTCTGGGCCCTTACCGCGCTTCCGGCGAGACCCGTGCCGTCGCCGGGCCGCCAAGTCACGCGGATGCTCGCGCGGGTGGGCGCTGTGGGCCTCGCGGGGGTCGCCTGCCTCGCGCTTGCGGCGCGGTCCGGCGCGGGCATGCGGAACGACCTCGGGTGGCTCGATGAGCAGCGCCTGAAGCCGGAGCCCCGCAGCCTTCAGTCCCCCAGCCCCAATGGCTACGACGCCTACGTGGCCGCCGGGGAACTGCTCGTGGAGCCCACCTGGCCAGATGACCCGGAGGCGAACGCGAGCTGGGTGGATGCGGTGATCGAGGGCGACACGCGCACGGTGGTCCGGCAGACCGCCGAGGTCCGTGACATCGTGAAGCGCAACCGGAAGGCGCTCGCCAAAGCGCGCGAGGGTGCGAGCCAGGAGTGCGCCTACACTCGCCCCCTGGGCACGGACACGCCGTTTCCCGAGTATGCGAAGTTCCGTTCGATCGCTCGGGTCGGGTCGCTCTCGGCGCTGCTGGACCATTGTGACGGGAAGGACGCCGAGGCTCTTCAGCAGACAGGGGATCTCTACGCACTGGGCGTTCACTGTCCGCGAGGGGGCCCCCTTACCGGGATGCTCGTCGGGGTGGCCGTGGTCTCGATCGCCGAGCGAGCCGACACCTACATCCTGCTGAATGGGTCGGCCTCGGCCGAGGACCTACTCACCCACGCGGCGAGGGTGCGGAAGCTGCGGGGCGAGATCTGGCCCTTCTCGGAGGCCATGCGCGCCGAGTACGAGATGGCTTCGTCGTTCTACGACCTCATCGAGTCGGGCGACGCGGAGGCCGTTGCGCGCTTCCTGGCCGACGGGGACCAGCAACCCAAGGTCTTCGAGACCCAACTGATGCTGTGGCTCGCGCCGCCCGCGAAGTCGCGCGAGTGGGCGGACGACCGCTATGCGCGGATCATCCTGGCGAGCGAGGCGGGCGACGACGCGCTGCTAAGGAAGCTGAGCGATAGTCTCGAGGAGGAAGCGATCGCTCGGCGCGACCACTGGGCGGGCATCATCATGCCGGTCTTCGCCAAGGCCAAGACCAAGCAGACGGGTGTGGAGGCGCAGCTCGCGGCCATCGAGGTCATCGCCGCGCTTCAGGCCTATCGAGGTCAGCACAGCGCGTACCCGAAGTCGCTGAGCGCGCTCGTGCCCGAGTATCTGCCCGCCGTGCCGAAGGACCCGTGGACCGGTGGGCCGATGCTCTACGAGCCGACGGGCGACGTGTTCCGGCTCTACTGCACGGGCGACGACCGGACCGACGATGGAGGCCTGACCGACCCGCGCAGGACCCGGTACGAACAGAAGGATCAGGTTTTCGTGCCGATCCCCGTCTTCGAGTAGGGGACGGGCCGCGGGGCCCGGGGGGGGGGGGCCCCGGCGGGCGGCGGCGCCCCCCCGCGCCCCCCCCGGGATA
>CAZCER010000355.1:0-3820 GCA_964497385.1 uncultured Armatimonadia bacterium
GTGTGGTTCGCACGATCGCCTCCGCCGAGACCGCCGTGGCCGGCCGCAACACGGCGACGTGGGACGGCCGCAGCGACACGGGCGCTTCGGCGCCGTCGGGCCGCTACACGGTTCGGCTCCAGGCGCGTTCGCCGGAGGGCGGGCGCGTGAGCCAGGTCTCGTCATTGTCGCTCGACTAGCGGTGTGGCGCGTACGGAAGGGAACCCTCCGGCCGCGCCGATCGTGACAATAGAGAGCACCAACGCAAGGCCACGGGCGAACGCGCGTGGCCTTGCCGGTGTGTAGGGCCCCGTGCATGGAGGGATAGGCTCGGCGAACCGAGAAGAAGCGCCGCAAGTTCCTCTAGTGGGGATCGCTCATGCGTAAGCTACGGTGCGACATGGCCGACGAGAGCATGACCAGTGCGCCGACAACTCGGAGACACAGCGCGCGTCGCGCCGGCGCGACGCTTGCGGCATGGGCGATGCTGTTGGGCTGCACGGCGGCATGGGGCCAGGCGTCCGACCTGCTCGACGTGGGCCGTATCGAGGTGAACCCGCAGCGGGGCTGGGTGCTGGCGGATGATACGGACTCGGTGGTCGTTGAGATCAACGTGCTCGACTCCGAGGGCTCCCCGGTTCCCGACGGGACGGAGGTCAGCGTCACCACGAGCGCGGGCCGTCTCGAGGAGACGCTGATCCAGACGACTCAGGGCGTGGCGCGGGTCCGCCTCTTCTCGGGCGGCGAGTCGGAGAAGGAGGCCCGCATCACGGCCTTTGTGGGCGTGAAGCGCTCCGAGCGCCAGGCGATCGTGCTGATCCAGCGCGAGGCCGGCGAGGACGACATAGGCTCGAAGATCATCCGTGTGAAGGCCGAGGACTACCTGGCGTTCTTTGATCGCGGCGCCATGGTTCACGCGATGGGGAAGGCCCGCTTCGAGTACCGCCGTCTGAAGATCGAGGCCGAGTCGCTCCAGTTCTGCGTGTTCCAACCCTACTGCCTGCGCGCGTGCAACGCGACGGTCTCAAACGGCAAGCAGGAGTTCTTCGCGAAGTGGCTGTACCTGGAGTTTCGAGGTCCGCAGACCAACGGCGTCGCGATGCTGACGGAGCCGAACTACCGGAAGTTCGAGTTCGTCGACGAGGACTTCAAGGAGCAGCAGTGGTTCTACCCCGACGACCCTTGGCGGATGGCCGAGGTCGGGGACTCGAACCTCGTGGTGCGCGCGCGCGACATCATGCTGTTCCCGGACGAGAAGCTCGTCTTCCGGAGCGCGCGGATCTACTACGAAGACGTCCACATCCTGACGATGTCCGCGCACATCATCCCTTTGAGCGGAGCGGGCACGGCCGGCGGGGCCTTTCCGCAGGTGGTGGGCTTCACCTACCCGGGCGGCGTCTTCGTGGACTACCCCTGGTACTTCATGACCACGGAGCACCACACCGGCGCGCTCCGCTTGCGGCACGGCACTCCCGCCGGCGTCTACACGGGCCGGACGGGCTGGTATGTGGACGCCGAGTTCGAGTACACGAACGGCAGCGACTCCTCGGGCCAGATCGTCGTGGACGGCATCGGGCAGAAAGACGTGGGCGCCCGCTGGTCCCACAACAAGGCGTACGGGCCGGACGCGTATGCGAGCTACTCGCTGAGTTGGCCGCAGCACCGGTATCTCAGCGGCTACGCCAACTACACGAAGGTCAACAGCGGCAACACCCAGATGCTCTCGGGGAGTTGGTTCAGCGGAGCGGGCATCCCGCGCGACTGGATGCTCGAGTCCACTTGGCGCTTCAACGCGAAGCGCTTCCTGGGCATGAGCCTCGGGACCGGCGCGAGCATCGGCGTCGAGGAGGACTCCTGGGTCGACGGAGCCTTCGCGCGCGCCGGCGTCAGCGCGAACCTCAAGCCGGCGAAGCCCTGGAAGGTCATCGGGAACCTCACTTTTTCGCCGCGCATCTCGGGGTCGGCGCTTCAGCGCTCGAACGGCGAGCGGGAGTTCCGGAGCGTGATCGGCGCCGACGCCAACCTCCGGTTCTCCAGGATGGGAACCCTCCGCGTCTCCTACGACATCCAGAACACGGACGGCGCGCGCTACATGAACGGCACGCGACACTACTTGCGCGGAAGCCTCACCTACTTCACCAGCGGCTCGAACCCTTGGAGCGTCATGCTCTCGGCGAGCCAGGATCTGACCAACGATCGCCTCACGGCCTATGGGTACATGAACTGGGAGTTCATCGACAAGTGGTGCCTGATGGCCACGGGCACGCTGAACCGGACGACCAGCTACAGCTACCAGGACTACTCCGTGGGGATCGGCCGCCGCATCGGACAGGCGGAACTCCGGCTCGTCTACTCCGCGGACACCGACCGGGTGGAGTTCGAGTTCACCCGCGCCGGCAGCTACTTCTAGCGAGCGTGCGCCTCCGCGTTGCGGAGCCTCCTCCCCTCCGCTATACTGAGAACGCATGTGTGCATGTTCTCGAACGGCCGACGGGAGGAAGCCCGAAGTGACCCAAGCAGTTGAGGGCGTCCGTGCGGGAGCCGGCGCCTCCGCCTACACCGGCGCGGGCGGGCGCTTCCGCATCCAGCACGACTACACCCCGAGGGGCGACCAGCCCAAAGCCATCGACGCGCTCGCGCGCGGCGTCCTGGACGGGGCGAAGCATCAGACGCTCGTCGGCGTTACGGGCTCGGGAAAGACGTACACCATCGCATGCCTGATCGAGCGCGTCCAGCGCCCGACGCTTCTGCTCGCGCACAACAAGACGCTCGCGGCGCAGCTCTGCGCCGAACTCCGCGGGTACTTCCCCGACAACGCCGTCGAGTACTTCGTCAGCTACTACGACTACTACCAACCCGAGGCTTACATCCCGCAGAGCGACATCTACATCGAGAAGGACGCGGAGACCAACGAGGAGATCGATCGCCTCCGTCACGCCGCCACCCACGCGCTGCTGGTGCGCAGGGACGTCATTGTCGTGGCGTCGGTGTCCTGCATCTACGGCATTGGCGGGCCGAATGAGTACCGTGATCTCTCCCTCTCGGTCCGGGCCGGGGATTACCTTGACCGCGACGATATGCTCCGTCAGCTCATTGCGATGCAGTACACGCGCTCCGAGGTGCTTTCGCGCGGGCGCTTCCGAGCGCGCGGCGACGTGGTCGAGATCTACCCCGCCGACGCCGAGGTGATCGTGCGGGTGGAGTTGTTCGGCGATGAGGTCGAGCGGGTCACGGTCTGGAATCCGCTGACCGGCGAACTCCTCGCCGAGCCGCCGGCCGTGGACGTCTATCCGGCCACGCACTACGTCGTGAGCGAGGACCGCCTGCACGCGGCCGTGGACTCCATCGAGGAGGAACTCGAGGAGCGCGTCGCCTTCTTCGAGTCCGAGCAGCGCCTGCTCGAGGCGCAACGGATCGGGCAGCGCACGCGTTACGACCTTGAGATGCTCCGCGAGGTCGGGTTCTGCAAAGGGATCGAGAACTACTCGCGCCACATGGAGGGCCGTCTCGAGGGTGAGCCGTCCTGCACGCTGATCGACTACTTCCCGCCCGACTTCCTCACCGTGATCGACGAGAGCCACCAGACCATCCCCCAGGTCCGCGGCATGTGGGCGGGCGACCGCTCGCGGAAGCAGAATCTCGTCGACTTCGGCTTCCGTCTCCCGAGCGCCCTCGACAACCGCCCGCTCCACTTCGAGGAGTTCGAGGCGAAGCTCCATCAGGCCATCTACGTTTCGGCTACTCCGGCGGCCTACGAACTTGAGCGCTCCGGCGAGCGCATCGTCGAGATGATCGTCCGGCCCACGGGGCTTCTGGACCCGGTGATCGAGGTGCGGCCCGT
>CAZCER010000355.1:3830-5800 GCA_964497385.1 uncultured Armatimonadia bacterium
ACCTGATCGGGGAGATCCGCGCGCGCTCAGAGGGCGGGCAGCGGTCGCTCGTACTCACCCTCACGAAGCGGATGGCCGAGGACCTGACGGCGTATCTGGACGACTTCGGGGTCCGGGTCCGCTATCTCCACTCCGAGGTCCACACCCTGGACCGGGCGGAGACGCTGCGCGACCTGCGCCTCGGCGAGTTCGACGTCCTCGTGGGCATCAACTTGCTGCGCGAGGGTCTCGACCTGCCCGAGGTGTCCCTCGTGGCCATCCTCGACGCGGCGAGCGAGGGCTTTCTCCGCACGCCTTCGGCGCTCATCCAGATCATGGGCAGGGCCGCGCGCAACGTCGACGGCCGGGTCATCATGTACGCGGACCGAGTGACGGACTCCATGGAGAAGGCCATTTCCGAGACGAACCGCCGCCGGGAGATCCAGGAGGCCTACAACCAGGAGCACGGCATCACCCCGACCACCATTCAGAAGGCCGTGCAGGACACCGTCCGCGCGATCATGGAGACCCAACAGGACGCGCGGAGCATGGTCGCGGACATCGCGGGAGGGGCCGACGCCGCCGAACTCGAGGCCGTGATCGAGGACAAGGAGGCCGAGATGCTGGAGGCCTCGGGACGCCTCGAGTTCGAGGAGGCCGCCAGGCTGCGTGACGAGATCTCGGAACTCCGCCGTCTGCTGAAGCGCACGAAGTGAGGACGGGGGCGCTGATGGCTCGAGGGCGATCCGGGTGGAGCGTTGGGCTCCGTCTTCGTACAATGCTCCCATGAACGAGTTGCTCGAACAGCGTCTCGCCGACCTCCCCGCGCGCCCCGGATGCTACCGGTTCCTGGACGGGGGAGGGCGCGTGCTCTACGTGGGCAAGGCCACGTCGCTTCGCTCGCGGGTGCGCTCCTACTTCGGGCCGGCCGGGCCGCGGGGGCGCAGCGCTTGGATCGAGCGCATGGTCCGCGAGGTGGCCGACGTCGAGGTGATGGTCACCAACACCCCGATCGAAGCGCTCATGCTGGAACTCAACCTGATCCGGCAGCATCGCCCTCCCTACAACAGCCGCCTCACCGACGACAAGCACTACCCCTACCTCTGCCTCACGTGGTCGGAGGAGTTCCCGCGGCTCGTCGTCGTTCGGCGCGTGGAGCCCGGCAAGGACCAGTACTTCGGGCCTTACTCGAGCGCCCGCGGGATGCGCCGGACCCTCGACATGATCCGCCGAGTCTTCGGTGTCCGGTCCTGCAAGCTGGACCTCAAGGAGGGCCGCACCCAGGACCCGTGCTTGGAGCACCACCTCGGCTTCTGCCCGGCCCCGTGCGCGGGCTTGGTCACGAAGGACGAGTACCGTGAGACGATGCGCCGGATCGTCCGATTCCTGCACGGCCACGCCGACGGGGTGTTGAAGGACCTCCGGGCCGCCATGGCCGAGGCCGCCGAGAATCAGCAGTACGAACGCGCGGCGGAGCACAGAGATCAGATCCGCGCGATCGAGGGGGTGGTGCAGAAGCAGGACGCCATCTTGCCCGATCTCACGGACCACGACGCCGTCGGCGTCTTCCCCGCGCTCGAGGGCGACGTCGCGACCGTGCAGATCCTCTTCGTGCGCGCCGGCCGCCTTGTCGACCAGCAGGCTTTCACGCTCCGAAACGCCGACGGGCGGAGCGACGGCGAACTCCTCGGGGAGTTCCTGGCCCAGTACTACTCGCGCGCGGCCTTCATCCCCAAGGAGGTGCTCGTCTGCTCCGAGCCCGACGACATGCCTCTCATCGCGGACTGGCTCTCGACGCGGCGGGGCGCCCAGGTTGATCTGCGCGTCCCCCAGCGCGGGGAGAAGCGTCGCCTTGTGGCCCTTGCGTCCGAGAACGCGGAGCACTCCGCGAGGGCGGCGCACGAGCGCGAGCGCATGGAGCGCGAGCGCGGTCTCGCGCGGTCGGCGGCCCTCCGCGACGCGCTCGCGGCGGAGACGGGCCTCGAGGAGCG
>CAZCER010000356.1:0-5781 GCA_964497385.1 uncultured Armatimonadia bacterium
GCGCGGCCAGTACGGGACCGCCGACGGCATGCGCGGCTACCGTGAGGAGGACCGCGTCGCCGCGGACTCCGCGGTGGAAACGTACTGCGCCTTCCACGTCGAGGTGGACAACTGGCGGTGGGCCGGCGTGCCCTTCTACCTCCGCACCGGAAAGCGCATGCCCCGCAAATTGACGGAGATCGCGGTTCATTTCGAACTGCCTCCGACCCAGCTTTTCCGCACGGTGGCGTGCGCGGATGACGTCTGTTGGCTGACCCCTCAAGTTGCGAACTCGATTGTCTTTCGCGTTCAGCCCGACGAGGGCGTTGACGTCGCCGTCTCCGTGAAACGTCCGGGCATGAACATGGATCTGCACCAAGTCAACATGCGTTTCAGCTACCAAGAAGCCTTTGCGCAGGCTCTTCCCGACGCGTACGAGCGTTTGTTGATGGACGTGATGCGGGGAGACCAGACCCTCTTCGCGCGAGCCGACGAGATCGAACTCGCGTGGGAGTTCTTCACTCCGCTCCTCGAGCATTGGGCCGCGCATCCCCCGGTGGACTTCCCCAACTACCCGGCCGGGTCGTGGGGCCCTCCCGCCGCGGACGCGCTGCCGCGGCCGCATGGAGCGGAGTGGCGCAACGCCCTTTCATAGAGACGACGCCGGACGGCCGCGCCCGAGGCGCGGAAACCTTCAAGGAGGACGCACCGCCCATGGAGACTGTCGGACTGATCGGCCTTGGAGTGATGGGCGCGAACCTCGCGCGGAACATGGAGCGAAACGGCTTCCGGGTCGTGGTCTACAACCGCACCGCCGAGAAGACGGACGCGTTCATGGCCGCATACGGGGAGGGCGCCGGCTTCATCCCCTCACGCACCATCGAGGAGTTCGTCGCCGCGCTCGAACGACCCCGAGTCGCCGTTCTCATGGTTCAGGCCGGCCGAGCCGTCAAGGCCGTCATCGACCAACTGCGTCCGCTGCTCGATCAGGGCGACATCATCGTCGACGCCGGGAACTCCCTCTACTCGGACACCGAGCGCATGTCCCAGGGCCTCTCCGCGGCGGGGCTTCGGTTCGTGGGCATGGGCGTGAGCGGCGGCGAGGAGGGGGCGCTCAACGGCCCCAGCATGATGCCCGGCTGCGATCCCGACGCCTGGGCGCGGCTGGCGCCTCTGCTTGAGCGGATCTCCGCCCAGACCGACACCGGTCCCTGCGTCACGCACGTCGGCCCCGACGGCGCCGGGCACTACGTCAAGATGGTGCACAACGGCATCGAGTACGGCGACATGCAGCTCATCTGCGAAGCGTACGACCTCCTGCGTCATGGCGTGGGCCTCGGCCCGGACGACCTCGCGGACGTGTTCGCCGACTGGAACCGCGGAGAGCTGGAGTCCTTCCTGATCGAGATCACCTCGCGCATCGCCAGCTTCCCGGACGATCAGGGGGAAGACGTCCCTCTGCTCGACCGGATCCTCGATGTCGCCGGCGAGAAGGGAACCGGCAAGTGGACGACCCAGGCGGCGCTCGATCTGGGCGTCCCCATTCCCACCATCACGGCGGCGGTCGACGCGCGCCTCGTGTCCCGCCTCAAGACCCAGCGCACCGAGGCCGCGTCGCTCTACCGAAAGCCAAACGTCACCGAACTCCTCGGCCGCAGCTTCATCGACCTCGTCCGGCAGGCCCTCTACGCCTCCAAGGTCTGCTCCTACGCCCAGGGCTTCGCCCTGATCCAAGCCGCCTCCCGCGAACATGGCTGGGAGGTGGACCTCTCCGAGATGGCCCGCATCTGGAAGGGCGGCTGCATCATTCGCGCGCGCTTCCTCGACCGAATCCGGACCGCGTTCACCGAGCAACCGGACCTCCCGAACCTGCTCCTGAGCGAGACCTTCCGCGCCGAGATCGAGGAGCGCGTCGGAGCCTGGCGACGCCTCGTCATCGCCGCCGTCGCCCGAGGGGTGGCGGCGCCCGCCATGACGGCCTCCCTCGCCTACTTCGACGCCTATACTACGGAGCGGCTGCCCGCGTACTTGCTCCAGGCCCAACGCGACTACTTCGGCGCTCACACGTACGAGCGGATCGACCGGAAGGGGACGTTTCACACTCAGTGGAACTGATAGAGGCCGCCCGGTCGCCGAACCGTCACCATCTGGGGTGCGGCGCGTCGTTTAGGGTGGCTACCAGCCGGAATGGAGAGGGTCACACATGTCAAACGCGAGCGGCAGTGGGTCCCGACGCGCCGCGATCACCCCTCTCTCACTGGGTGTCGGCTTGGCTGTGGGAGCCGGTGTCGCAGTGGCTCTGGGCGCCAGCACCAACTGGGGCGTCGGCGCCGGCACGGGTACGGCTGTCGGCGTCGCTCTGATGCTCACGCTGGGCCGTCTCAAGAAAGGCGGCGGGGACTGACTCTGGTTACCGGCCGCGCGCGACGGCCTCTTCGACCCGGTCGCGCGTGATCGCCGAGCCGAACACCACCCTCGGGATGCCCGTTCCCGGCCGGGCGCTCGCGCCCACGAAGAAGAGGTTCCCGAGCCTCGGATGGTAGTTGTGCGGCCGAAGGTGCGAGACTTGGGTGAACTGATGCCCGAGGCCGAAAGCGCTGCCATGCTCCAGATTGAGGCGGTCGCGGAAGTCCACCGGGGTCCACCGCGCCTCGCACGTCACGTGACCCCGGACCCCATCGCAGCCCAGCCTCTCCAGTCCATCCAGAACGTACTCCCGCACCCGCGCCGACTCCGCATCCCAGTCCACCCGCCCCTCGAGCGTCGGACAAGGCACGAGCACGTACACCGCGCTGCCGCCCTCCGGCGCAACGCTCGGGTCCGTTTTCGACGGATCGCAGATGTAGAACGCCGGCCGCTCGGGGACGATCCGCCGGCGCGAGATGTCCGCGAAGAGGCTCTCGAACGCCGGCAGGACGATGTTGTGGTGGCTTAGCGCCTCGTACCGTCGGCTTAGTCCGAAGAAGAGCAGGATCACCCCCGCCGAGTACCGCCACGACCACGGGCGCCTCGGGAGGCTCTCCCCCAGCTTGGTGCGGAGGAAGTGCGGCAGGTCCTCATTCGCCACGACGAGGTCCGTCTCGACGGCCTCGCCGTCGGCCGTCTCCAGGCGCTCCACCCGTCGTCCGTCGGTCCGAACCCCGGTGACCTCGCGTCCGAACTCAAACGCGACACCAAGATCCTCCGCCGCCCTGCGCAGCGCCTCCGGAAGCGCGTAGAGGCCACCTTCCGGGTACCAGATCCCCTCGGCCATCTCCGTATAGGGAAGCAGCGTGTAGATCTCCGGGCTGTCGTACGCCTACGTGCCCAGGTACATGGACTGAAACGTCAGGCTCTGACAGATGCGCTCATCCGGGAAGAATGACCGCACGTAGCGCCAGAGGTTGCGGTGCGCGTGCGCCCGGAAGAGCGCCTGGACCTGTCGGGGCGCGAGGTACTGGAGGTACGAGTCGAAATCGCGCTCCACGAAGTTCCGCCGCGAGATCCGGCAGTGCTCGCCCGCCTCGGCCATGCACCGGCGGAACGCGGCTCCCTGGCCCGGCCGGAGTTCCTCGAGCTGATCGGCCATGGCTTCCACGTCCGAGAGCCAGACGATCGACGACCCGTCCGCGTAGTGGATCCGGTAGTTCGGGTTCACTCGCGAGGCGCGTAGGTAGTCGCCCAGGCTCAGCCCGCATTCCGCGAAGAGATGCTCCAGCGCGTCGATCATGAGAAGCAGCGTCGGACCCGTGTCGAACCGGTGCTCTCCAAGCCGGAGTTCCCCGCAGCGGCCGCCCGGGCCGTCCGACTTTTCGAGGACCCGGGTCCGGTAGCCTCGCGCGGCCAGACGCATCGCGAGCGCGAGCCCGCCCAAGCCGCTTCCGATGATCGCCACGTCGCGCTTGCCCAATCGTCCTCAGCTCCGCGCCAGGCGCCATGCTTGCGGCACAAGCGCCAGTTTCCGACCCGTCGACACCGTCGCGCGGCGGGTCAGCGAGTCGTATCCGTTTCGCTCGATCGAACTCAGAATGTCCGCGTAGACACAGGCCGCGGCCGCGCAGGGCACGCGCGCGTCGCGCTCGACGCGTTGATACAGCCCCGCCGCCCTGTCGTAGCATTCCCGCGTGCGCGCAACCTCCTCGCGCATCAGCTCCACGAAGCCGTCGGTGAGCCTTTCCGCGCGGAGATCGTCTTCCGATACACCGTGGGCCGCGAGATCCTCCGCCGGCAGGTACACCCGGTCGCGTTGGCGAATGTCCTCGCCCACATCGCGCAGAATGTTCGTGAGCTGCATGGCGTGCCCGAGCGCGCAGGCGTACTCGTCCGCGTCCTCGCTGAGGCGCCCGAACACGCGGACGAGCATGAGCCCCACCGTCGAGCCCACCTGGTAGGCGTACTCCGCGAGTTCCTCGCCGGTGGCGATGCGCCGTCGCGTGAGGTCGGACTCGACCCCGTCGAGGAGCGCAAGGAACGGCTCCGTCGGAATGGCGTTGCGCCGGATCACCTCCGCCAGAGCGTCGCGTAGCCCGTCCGCCCGGTCCGCCGGCGCTCCCGCGCGTAGCCACTCCCGCCACCCCGCCAGTGCCCCGCGCCGCTCCTCCGCCTCAGCGGCTCCCTCGTCCACCGAATCGTCCATGTGTCGGCACCACGCGTACAGAATCCACGTGTCGCGCCGTTTGCGGGCGGGCAGGAAAAGGGAGGCGAAGTAGAAGCTCCTGGAGTGATGCCGGATCACGCGACCTACCCGCGTCGGATCGAACACCACCGGCCCGCCATCGTCGTGCGGCGACGGCGCGCCGAGGCCCCGCGTGCGGGCCGCTCTCAAGAGTCTTCACCTCCACAGGGGCTTGTCCGCTCCGCTGGCGCGGGTGAGGCCTGCCCCGTATTCGCGGTCGGAGGTCAGGGCCCTCGCGCTCAGCGCGAGCGCCACTCCTCGAAGCCAAGCGCCGCAAGGGCAGGCAGAACGCGTTTCCGCAACTCCGCGTCGCCGACGCTCTTGAGCGGCGCGCGCGCCGGCCCGCAGTCCACGCCAAGCACACCCATCAGCGCCTTCGCGGTTCCCAGGAAGGAACACTCGCCGCTTTCGAGTATCCGCACCATCTCCATCGACTTCCGCTGGGAGGCCCGAGCCGTGTTCAGGTCACCCGCGTCGAAGGCCTCGATCAGACGCGTATACAGCGGCGCGGCGAAGTTGTACGTGCTCCCTATGGCGCCCCTCGCCCCAAGCGCCAGAGCCGCAAGCAGCATCTCATCGCGTCCGAAGAGCATGTTGTACCGACCCTTGGCGAACGCGCGGCACAACTCGAAGTCCATCAGGTCCTCTGAGGTGAACTTCACCCCCGCGAGGTTCGGGATCCGGTCGCCCGCCGTGGTCAGGAACTCGAGCATCCGGAAGTTGAGTCCGGTCATGGACGGGATGTGGTAGTAGTAGAACGGTATGGCCGCCCCCGCGGCCGCGAGTTCCACGCAGTAGTCGACGAGTTGCGCGAGGTTCGACGGCCGGAAGAACGAGGGCCCCATGGCCCCGAACGCCGCCGCGCCGAGTTCGGCCGAGGTGGCCGCAAGCCGTTTGCTCGCCTCCAGGCTCTCGTGGCCGACATGCACGATGATCCTAAGGTCCGCGGGAGCCGCCTCGATCCAACGCACCGTGAGCGCGAGCCGCTCCTCTTCCGTCAGAGAGAGGCTCTCTCCCGTGGTGCCGCAGATGAACGCGCCTCGGACTCCGTTGCGCGCGAGCAGCGCGGCGTACGGCGCGATGGCATCTAGGTTGACGCCCCCATCGGCGTGCATCGGCGTGAAAGGCGCCGCGATGAGTCCCTCGAT
>CAZCER010000357.1:0-5758 GCA_964497385.1 uncultured Armatimonadia bacterium
GGAAGCTCTCCAGGAGCTGCTCGTCCGAACTCATCGGCTTGGGGGGAAGATCCTGTTCCGTCCATCCCAGGCTGAGGAACTCGTTGATCTCTCGGTACATCGCGGTGTCGGAGGCATAGCTGGTTGCCGCGGGCGGCAGGGCTCGCAGGACCTGTGGCCGGTAGCCGGCCCAGCGGAGTCGCTTGTCCAGCATGACCACGACGCCTCGGTCGGTGGGGTCTCGCATGAGACGACCGAAGCCTTGCTTCAGGGTCATGATCATCTTCGGGAGCACGTAAAGGTTGAACGCGCCGCGGTCACCCCCGTGTCTTCGCTCCATGTCGGCCGCCCTCGCGGCCTCGAGTGGGTCGAATGGCCTGCCGAAGGGCAGCTTGCTAATCGTCACACAGCGAAGGCTGTCACCGGGCACGTCCAGGCCTTGCCATTGGGCGGGTCCCGCGAGAAGCGAGCTGGATGCCTCGTCGCGGAAGCGATCGATCGCGTTGGGCTCGGACTCGCACAGCACGCGCAGCTCGGAGCCGGCAAGCTGATCCGAGAGCAGGCGCTGAACTGAGTCTCGCCGGTTCTTGGCCGTGAACAGGGCGAGGACGGAACCGCGCATCACCCGGATCAGGCGCGTCAGTTCCTCGGCCACGATGCGTGGGTAGTCGGTCTGCAGGCGGTGCGGCCGAGGCGTGAGCAGGTGGTTGGGCAGGCACATCAGCACGTTGGACGCGTAGTCGAACTCGTGATCCAAAGCAAGGAAGCGGACCGGCGGGTCTTGTACATCGCTGAGGCCTAGCCGATCGCAGATGAAGTCGAATGTACGGCCCGGGGCCGTGAGTGTGGCGGAGCATAGGACAACGGACCGGCACCTGCCGAAGAGACCGCCCCTAAGCTCAGCGTCCACGCGTATCGGCGCCAGCACCAGCTCCCACGGCGCCTCGCCGCGCGCACCGGGCGATAGGCGAATGGAGCAGAGGGTGCCCGTCGCCGAGCTGCTCCGGGCTTTGAACCTCCCCATAAGGCGAGCCGCTTCGCGGACGCGCTCCCGACATCCGACCAGGAGGCGCGAGAAGCGTCGACACTCGTGGCTGCCGTCGCGGTCAAGACCATCGAGCGCCTCGGAGAGCGGGCCCTCCATTGCGAGGAGCTGGGCCCGCATCTGGCTGATGCGCTGCATCACTGCGGAGTGCGGAGGAGCACCCCTGGTGGCTGCAGAGTACTCCGCCTCGGCGCCGTAGGCCAAGAGAGCTTCGTCGGAGGGACTCGATGCGTAGTCGACGTACTGACGGGCGGCCTCGCCTAGAGCCTCGATGTGGGGGTCGAGCTGACGAGCCGCGCGCAGAACGGCGTCCAGTTCGTCGCTCACTCCGGCGGATCCGTCCCGCCATTCGCGTGCGAGACCTCTCAACGCATACCGACCGGAGCCGCAGAGCTGGCTGGCGAGCCTTCTCAGCATGCCTTCCGACACCGTATCGGTCAGTACGGACGTCGCCGCCGACTCGAGTTCGTGGGCCTCGTCCACGACGACGGAATCACTGAGCACCCCCACAAGCGTGGAGTCGGGATCGCGCGAGGTCACGGACGTCATCAGCAGAGCGTGGTTGATGACGACGATGTCCGAACGAAGCGCGTTCTCGCGCGCCCGTGCATAGGGCTCCGAGTCCTGGAGGCCATTCAGGCAATCGCGGTGGACCACGCATTGGTCAAGGATGGCGTAGAAGTCATGCGGGTCGCCTGAGCCTTCCGCCAGCAGTGGGACGATCTGTTGACGCACGTCTTCCAGCGTCCCCGTCTTCGAGGTCGCCAGCAGTCGTACGAGTAGGCCAAGGCAGTAGGCTTCGCCCCGGGAGACCACACCGGTTGTCAGCGCGCGGGTGGTCTCACGGGCAAGGCCCGCGACCCAGATGTAGTTGGACATGCCTTTCAGAGCGCTGATGCGGGCGCGGCCACGAACCAGGGCAGCCAGCTTGGGTGCTTCGTGATCGACGATCTGGTCCTGCAGGCGGCGTGTGTGTGTCGAGACGACGGTGGGTGAGTTGCGCTTGTGCGCGTGTATGATCGCGGGCACGAGGTAGCCAAGACTCTTCCCGGTTCCTGTCGGGGCTTCAGCGGCGAGCACGCCTCCGTCCTGTTGCGTGTGAGCCACCTCGCGCGCGAACACCCGCTGCGCCTCACGTCTCTGGAAAGCGCAGCCTTCCAGACAGTCGAAGGCGGCGTCGGTATCCTCCAGGTCGCCGCTGTTAGGAGGGGTGGGCGCCTCCGCGGGCAGAAGCGGAGGCAGGTTGTGGCATGCGAGGTGGGCCAGCGCCCCAGCTTCCATAGGGGCTGCGGCTGCATCGGCAACGAGGGAGCCAAACGGATCACCGGACCGCGCTAGCAGTTCACCGATCGCGACGCACTCCGGGGTCTGTCGGAACAGGGCTCGCATGCCCTCCACGACTTCGGCCAGCGCGGAGGCGTCCGCGTCCGCACGGTGCGTGGGCGTCACCGTCACGTCGAAGTGGGCCGCAAGCGTCTCCAGGCGATGGTCGTTGAGCAGCGGGGGTGGCAACAGCAGCCTGGCGATCGGGAGAGTGTCCGCCCAGTAGAAGGGCTCCTCGATCCCGATCCCACAGCGCTCAAGCTCGGACTCCAGTACGACTTGGTCGAACGCCCATGCGTTGTGCGCCACCACAAGTCGGCCGCCGATGAACTCCAGAACGTCACGGAGAACATCGTGCTTGTCGCCTCCAGAAGCGAGCTGCTCCGGAGCGATGTTCGTGAGGGCCAGGACCTCCTCGGCGACGGGTCCCGTCGGCCTCACGAACCTGTGGAACCGGCTGACGGGGACGCCGGAGCGGACCAACACGGCGCCCACCTCGATGATCTCGCACTCGGAGGCGTCTCGTCCGCTCGTTTCGAAGTCGAGCGCGATGTACTCCTGAAGCGTCTGTATCGCGTCACTCCTTGGACCGTCCCCAAGACGCTCGTCGAGCGCTGGGCCCTCACCGCCCGCCAGCCTCCAGTTGCCTAGCCCGTCTTCACGAAACAGCTCGGGATGGCGGGTCAGCAGGCCTCGCAGACTCGCGATGGGGACTTGCTTCGCGGTCCTCTCCGAGAGGCGCAGCCTTAGGTGCTCAAGTGTCGCGGGCCCGTCGCACGCATCTAGGATCTCGGCGATCAGCGATGGCCAAGCTGCGGGACCCATTCCTGGTTTCAAGATGGCTTCTCCTCAGCGACCCACCCCGAACGGCGGAGCGGCCCGCAGACGCTGCTTCCACTCTGCCGGGTGGTTCAGGGCCGCGAGTCAGCTCCCCTCCATGTCCTGTCCTTCAGGGCAACCACGCCGACATCGGCGCGGCCGGACAGGTGGAGTACCGAACGGCCCGGGCAAGCGTCAGCCTTCTTGATGTGATGGGCAACGAGGGCTCAACGGGTCTCGGGCCAGGCAGAGCGTCCAGCGGCAACGGCTCGCAAGGCGGGCCCAGGCAGGCGAAGGAACCGGCGAGCAAGACGGCCCCACGCCGAACGCGCGGCTGAACCGGTACGGCGGACAGCCCCGCTCGACGGAGGCCATCCTGATCCGCGTCCCCGACGCCGAGCCGCAGACGTACCGACGTCGCGCAGACTCCCCCAGATCCGCCGCGGCTGTGGTCAGCCCGTCCTCCCTCAGGCCGGGTTGGTCGGCCAAAGCTCGGGATGGTGCTGGGCCAAGTAGGCGATCACGTGGGAGCGCAACTCCAGCGCCAGCTCGAGCAGGTCTGCCGCATCAGCCTCGGAGATGAGCGCGTCGGACTCGTAGCTCGTCCCGTGACGCTTGGTCCGGTGCGCGTGGAGCCGCTCGACGCGGTCGTCGTCAAGGTCGATCGTGTGCCGAAGGGACTCGATCCCGTTGTAGTGGTGGTTCTCGCCCGTGCGGTAGCCGTAGGCGGCGAGCGCGGCCTTTGCCAGGAGGATGACCGCGTTGTGTGTGACCGCGTGTCGGGTCTCGACACTGACGCCCCGGATGCCCGCGTCGGTAAGCAGCCGGTCCGCCTGGGCTACCAGGCCCGCCAGTTCCTCGCGGCTCGTCCTGTGCGGATCGAACGCGTAGCTAGGCGCCCAGCGATCGGAGCCCATCCTCGTCCCCCATCAGCATGATCTTCGGTCTCCCGATGACCTCGCGCGCAAAGGGATGCCCTGCGCGCACCTTCTCCCCGAGTTCCTCAGGTGTGAACACCGTGACATTCACCTCGCGCCCGATCTCCGGTCCCGCCGAAGCGAGTGCCTTGGCCGCCTCGGCGAACGACACCCGGCCTACGAGCAAAACGTCGACATCGCTTCCGGCGCGCTCCTCGCCCCGCGCGAAGGAGCCGTAGATGAATGCCGCGTCGATGGCGTCAGCCAGGGGCTCAAGCCGCGTCCGCAGCACATCGGCGAGCCCCCGCGTCTTCACCATCAGCCCACGGATCTCCTCAAACAGAGGGGACTCCGGGTTCGCCCGATAGTAGACGGCTCTGCCCTTCTGCTCTCGCGCCAGCAGGCCGATGCCCGCAAGCCGACGGAGTTCGGTCGGAGTCTGCCCGTGGGCGACCCCTGTCAGGCGGGCGATCTCCCGTCCGTTGAAGGCCCGATCGGTGTGGGTGAAGAGCAGGGCGAGAATGGCCGACCTGGCCTTCCCCATCAGCACGTCGGAAGCGGACTCTGGCGTTGTCAGTGTACGCATATCACGTCCATATGTACGTGATTCACGTTCATGGGTCAATGCCCCGCTCAATGCACTACCCCGAGATGGCGCTCGGCGCAACCGTGCCAGGCATCGTCGCCGTCCCGGTGCTCAGGCGGGAACTCCCGGCCGCAGGTGCGGCATGCCCTGAACTGCGTCTCCCCCCGCGGCCACGGCCTCCGCGACCGGCTTGCGAAGGGCCTCGGCGCGCGGCCCCGCCTCCCATGGCAGCCCCTCGGCGTCTATCCTCACGAACGGGTTGCTGCAGGCCTCAGGTGCGTGGCTACCCGCTGTCCACTCGTGATGGTTGAGCGCACTGTCTGCCGTCCAGACGCGCGGTGCCCTGCCAGACGTCGGCCCTCAGCGGCGGCCGCCGCACGGCCTAGCTCCGTGGCTCGAACGAGCGCCCGCTCGGGGAGTGGAGCGACTGCGAGATCACCCTCGACGGCGGGAACCTGGAGATCCTCGTGAACAACCTGCTCCAGAACACCGCGACCGACTGCGCCGAGTGGCCCGGCAAGATCTGCCTCCAGTCCGAGGGCTCGGCGAAGGAGTTCCGCAACATCGTCCTCGTGCCGATCCTCGAGGAAGCCGGCGAGTAGCCGACCTCTCGCCCTCGGCCGGAAGTATCGCTCCCCGCGTCGCGCTGCCCCACGACGCGGGGAGCCAGGTACCGCGGCTCACCTACGCCGCGGCGCCATCGCCCAACTCACGTGTCCTACCGCTCCCGGGCGCGGGAGTGTTGCGGGCCTTCGCAGGCCTATCCGGCCGAAACGATCGGTCCGGTCACTCGGGCAGTGCCAGCTCGGAGATGGCGCGGGACTGGATGTACGGTTGGGCGGAGCCTTCCGGGTTGGCGGTCACCGGGTCAGTCATCGTCTCGCCGGCGCACTCTAGCCAGTAGCCTCGAACACTGCAGGGGTGGCCCCACCCATACGGGCCCCACGACCAGTCAACTGCGTAGGTCCCGCTGCTGAGAGCACCGGTGTACGCAAGCACGAAGTTCATGTAGTACTCCGACTCGTGGTCGACCACGGTCTCGCCAGCGACCTTGACCCACCAGTCCAGCTCGATATCGTACCATGGCCC
>CAZCER010000358.1:0-5756 GCA_964497385.1 uncultured Armatimonadia bacterium
CGCCTCCCTCGTCGGTTGGGCCTCCGGCCGCCGCGGCGTTCCCGCCGCGCCAGGAGGCCTTCGCCGCTCCGCCTCCCGCCTCCGAGCCTAGGATGCCCGGGTTGGGCGCCGGGGCCGTCGGTCCCATGAACCTCGGCGCCTGCCTCGATCGGGCGTTCGCGATCTTCAAGCGAAACATCTGGCCCATGGTGCTTGCGGCGGCGTGCGTGAACGTGCCGACCTCGGTCGTGCTCGCTCTCATCGCGCTCGGCTCCTACAAGATGAACCCGGGTCTCATGGACCTCGTGACCGGCGACCCGGCCGCCTGGAAGGGCCTGGTGGCCTCTCTCGGCGCCGGGGACGAGGCGGGGCTCTTCCGGTCTCTCATGGGTGACCGCACGACCATGGACACCAGCGCCGTCGCCATGGTCTACCTTGGCCAGCTCATCCTCGGCGTGGTCATGCTGCTCACCTACCCGTGCCTGTGGGGCGTGACCGCGACGCTCACCGCGCAGACGCATCTCGGACGCGGGGCCGACGTGCGCGCCGCCTGGCGGGCCGCGCGCGAGTCCTACTGGCAACTCGTCGGAGTGGGCATGATCCTGGGAGGCGTCTTCACCTTCGCCGGATGCCTCGCCGTCTTCGCCCTCCCGCTCTTCATCGGCGCTCCGTACGCGGTGCTCTTCGAGAAACGGGGCGTCTTCGGCTCCATCGCGCGGTCGGTCAACCTGCTCGCTTCAGACTACGCCCGCGTCCTGCTCTGGTACTTCCTGGCCTCGGTCGTGCTGGCGTGCCTCACATGGGGCGTGTCGCTCGCGTTCACCACGGCGACGACTTTCGGCGTTCGTCCCGTGCTTCCGGACGGATCCCCGTTGCCTGTGCTGCTCGCGAACTGCACCCCGACGCTGGTTGAGACGATGTTCGCCCCGATCTTCATCGTGTTCCAGACCCTCGTCTACTTCGACGCGCGCGCCCGCAAAGAGGCGTTCGATCTCAATGTGCGGCTTGGGCGCGCGCTCGCGGAGGGGAGCTAGGGTGGCGTCGGTGACGCGTCGATTCGGCGCCTTGCTGCTGCTCGGGCTATGGGCCGCCTGCGCCTGGGCTGAGGAGGCCGCGGACGCCCCGTCGCGGCGGGCAAGCTCCGATGAGGTGCGCGAGGCGCTGCGCTCCGAACTCGAGGCAGGGCCCTACCGCGAGACGAGCGATCCCCGGGCCGTCGCCCACACCCGCGCGGCCTTGATGCGCCGCGTCCTCGACAAGGCGCTCGGCTGGCTGCGTGGACTCGGAGGCTGGCTCAGCGGCGTCACCGGACTGGGCGACGTCGCCGCGGGGCCGCTCATGATCGTCCTTCTCTCGATCATCGGGGTCGTGGCGCTCGCTCTGCTCGGGCTCCTGGTGTACCTCATCTTGCGAACCATCCGCGGGCAGCGCGTGGCCCACCTCAAACGCGCCGCCGAAGCCGCCCGGGCGCGAGGGCGATCGGACGATGAGGAACTCCTCTCGCTCACCGCGCGCCGGGCGCTCATGGCCGCCCGAAGGGCCGCCGAGAAGAGCGACTACCGGCTCGCCGTCCGGTACGTTTTCTTCGCGCTTCTGCTGCGCCTGGCGGAGACGGGGGCGCTGGAACTCGACCTCCGCAAGACCAACCGCGAGTATCAGCGCGATCTGCGTTCCGCGACGCCCGAGCGCGCCGTCTTCGACCGGGTGCTCGACGTGTTCGAGCGCAAGTGGTACGGCCTTCAAGAGGCCGTGCAGGCCGACTACGGGGCGGTGGAGGATCTCGTGCGTCCGCTTGTCTCCGCCGAGGGAGGGAGAGCGTAGATGTCGCCGACGGTGCGTTGGATCATCGCCCTGGCCGTCGTGCTGCTGCTCGCGAACCTCCTCACCGTCGGCCTGAAGACGCGCTCGACGGAGGAGGGCAGCGCGGACTGGTCGACCTATCGCTACGGCGCGCAGGGGGCGGCGGCGCCGTATGGGACGCTGAAGCGCCTCGGCGTCGACGTCCGGCGGCTCCGCGACTCGAGCACGCGCATCCCGGAGGACTGCGCGCAGCTCTGGATGCTCTACCCCACGAGCCCTCTCGCCTACGACGATCTCTCGGCCCTCAGAAACTGGGTGTTCGAGGGTGGGCAGCTCGTCGTATCCTACGACTTCCTCGTCTACACCTCGATCTTCGCCGCCCAGCTCATGCGCCAAGGCGAGGGTGAGATCGGCGGGCCTTTCCCCGAACTCGCTCAGGTCGCGCCGCCCATGCCCTCCGCCTTCACCTCGGGCCTGACCGGCGGGATCGTGAACCTCGAGCCGGGGGCGTACGGCACGCCCCTACGGCGGGAGGGCGTCTTCGAGGGCGTGAACCTCCTATACTCGCCCACCGGTCAGGGGCTCTCGCTCGAGAGCGCGGAGGAGTGGTTGCCGCTCGCGACGGCGCAAGGATCGACCTTGGTCGCCGGTCGGCGGCTCGGAAGCGGGCACATCGTGTTCCTCGGCGACCCGGACATGCTCTCGAACCGGAACATCACCCGAGCCGACAACATGCTCCTTGTCTACAACCTCGCGAGCCTCGCCGGCGGCCCCGTCTACTTCGACGAGCACCACCACGGGTTCACCGAGCGGCCCGCGAGCGTGATCGGGCTCGTGCGCCGCTCGCGGGGCGCGATCGGCGCGCACATGGCGGCCGTTGGGGCGCTTTGCGTGATCCTCGCCGTCTGCTGGCGGTTTGGACGGCCGGTCGATCCCAGACCCAGGCCGCGACGCGAGGCCTCCGAATACGTCGAGTCCCTCGCGCGCCTCTACCAGAGGGCCGGGGCTCGGGAGGCCGCGCTCAAGGCGCTCTACGATGCGGCGCGGAGGCGCCTCGCGGGATCGGCGCGGAGGCCGGTCGCACTCGAGGACGAGCAGCTAGCGCGCCTCGGAGCGGCCCGAGTCGGGATGGCGCCGGATGAAGTGGTCCGGGTGCTGAGTGCGGCCCGGCAAGCGCTCGAGACGGGATGCCCGGCGGACAGCCAACTGCTCGTGCTCGGTCGCGAACTCGCGCGGCTCTCAGGACTCGCCGGCCGAGCGCGCCCGAAGCGGTAGTCACGGACTGGAAAGGACACGGTTCTCTTGGGTCTCACACAACAGGTCGCGGAGCGCATTCGGGCGGAGGTCAGCAAGGCCATCGTCGGGCAGGAGACCGTCGTCGAGCAGGCCGCCATCGCGGTGATGGTCGAGGGCCACGTGCTCCTCGAGGGCGTGCCCGGCACGGCGAAGACGCTGCTCGTGAAGGCGCTTGCGGCGTCGCTCGGGTGCAGCTTCAAGCGCGTCCAGCTCACCCCGGACCTGATGCCCGCCGACATCGTCGGGGTCAGCATCTACAACGCGAACAAGGGCGAGTTCGAGTTCCGCGCCGGCCCCATCTTCACGCACTTCCTACTCGCCGATGAGGTGAACCGGACGCCCGCGAAGACTCAGGCGGCTCTGCTCGAGGGGATGGAGGAGCGCCGCGTCACCGTGGACGGCCAGCAGTACCTGCTTCCCTCGCCGTTCGTCGTGTTCGCCACCCAGAACCCGGTCGAGCATGAGGGCACGTACGCGCTGCCGGAGGCACAGCTTGACCGCTTCCTCTTCAAGACGCTCGTCGATTACCCCGCGGAGGCCCATGAGCGCGAGATGCTTCAGCGCCACGACGCCGGGTTCGAGCCCCACAACCTCGAGTCACTGGCGATCGGCGTCGCGGCGAGCATCGAGGACCTGAGCGCCTGCAAACGCGAGGTCCGCGCCGTGCGCGTGGAGGACGCCGTTCTCGGTTACATCCTCCAGATCGTGCGGCGCACGCGCGAGTCTCCGTTCCTCCTGCTGGGGGCGAGCCCCCGCGCCGCGGCGATGCTCCTGCTTGCGAGCAAGGCGGCCGCCGCCGTCCGCGGACGGGAGTTCGTCATCCCGGACGACGTGAAGGAGATGGCGACTCCCACGCTTCGGCACCGCGTGATCCTCCAGCCCGAAGCGGAGATCGACGGGATGAGCCCCGACGCGGCGGTCAGCGCGGTCGTCGCGTCCGTGCAGGTGCCGCGGTAGACGGCGAGGAGCCACGTGATCCTACCAACCGCCAGACTGGGCGTTCTACTCGTCGTCTTCGGACTGACGGCCGGGCTCGCGTCGCTGGCGGGACTGCCCGACCTCGTCGCGTGGTCGCTCGTCGGATTGGTCGTCGCCGCGGTGGCGATGGACCTCGTGTGGAGCGTCCGCCCGCGGCAGATCGAGGTCTCGCGGCGCATGCCGGAGAGGCTTTGCGTCGGCGCCCGGAACCAGATCCCCCTCGAGGTGCGGAACACGGGCGCCGCGCCGGTGTCCTTGCGCGTTCTCGATGAGGCCCCCTGGGAACTCGCTCCCTCGCCGCAGCAACTGCGCACCGTCGTCGGGGCGGGGTCCTCGGTGACGGTCGAGTACACCGTCGAGCCGAGAGCCAGGGGCGACGCCCCGTTCGGCGGGGCGAACCTCCGGTGGGCGGGCCCGCTGGGGCTCGTGATGCGGCAGAAGCGCGTCGCGTGCGAGGAGGTCGGGCGCGTCTATCCCCACTATGTGGACTACTCGCGCTACCTGCTCGAAGCGCGCATGAAGCTCCGGCGCGAGGGACCGCAGCGGCTCCGGGTCGCGCAGCGCGCCGACGAGTTCGAGAGTCTCCGGGAGTACGTGCCCGGCGATGACACCCGGCGGTTGGACTGGAAAGCGACCGCCCGGCAGCGGCGCCTCATGGTCCGAAACTATGAGGAAGAGCGCTCGAAGGACATCATGATTCTCGTGGACGCGGGCCGCATGATGGCGCCGACCGCGAACGGGCTCTCGAAGCTCGACCACGCGATCAACGCCGCGATCATGGTCGCCTCGGTCGCGGCCGAACGCAAGGACAAGGTCGGACTCCTGGTCTTCGATTCCGAGCCCAGGCTCTTCATCCCCCCGGCGCACGGCAAGGACCAGATCCAGAAGATGCTGGACGGTCTCTACAACGTCCAGGTTCGGCTCGTGGAGCCCGACTTCGCCGCCGCGTTCACGCTGTTTCGAGCGCGCCACCGGAAGCGGTGCCTCGTTGTGCTGTTCACGGACCTCATCGACCCCGAGTCGAGCATCCAGCTCCTCTCGCACGTCTCGGCCCTTGCCTCCCGGCACATGCCGCTCGCGATCACCATCCGCGACCAGGCGCTTGAGAACGCCGCGACGCGCGAACTCGGGGGAGCGAGCGACGTCTACGCGCGCGCGATCGCCGAGCACGTGGTGCATGATCGGTCGGTCGCCCTCGCGCAGCTTCGGCGCCACGGCGTGCATGTGATGGACGTCGCCCCGGAGCATGTCACGGTGGAGGCCGTCAGCCGCTACCTCCAACTCCGCGCGACGGGAAGCGTATAGCCCTTCGGAGCGCGGGCATCTTGCCCGCTCCAGATCTCGGGCAGGCGATGCGTCCCCGCGTCGCGCCCCCCGCAACACCCGGTGGGCGAGGCCTCCGTGCCTCGCGGCTACGCTGTCCCGCACTCCATCCCTCGCGCTGCCTGGCAGGGGAACCCCGTAACACGGGCGAACGTCTGAGGCACAGAAGGACAGAGCGCGCGGAGGAGGGTGGCCGCGCCGACAAGGGAAAGGGGACTCAACGCTTCGCGAATCGGATCGCCGGCACGGCGCAGGGGACGCTGGTCGGCATGACTGAAGTAGATAGGATGGCAGAGCTGATGGTGCATGAAGCAAACAGATGTAACCCCCCGTGGGTGGATTGTCGCGGCAGCGGTGATGTTGGTCGTGCTGGGCGGCGG
>CAZCER010000359.1:0-3310 GCA_964497385.1 uncultured Armatimonadia bacterium
ACAAGCTCCAGAGGGCGCGCCCTCTGGACTCCCGAGGCGATTGCGGTCGGGGACGAACCCCGTGTCCCCGCCCCACAATCGCTGGGGCACAGCGCACGCATCTCAGGGGCCGGTGGGGGCCCCGCCGAACGGAGGGCGCGGCAAGACGGCACCCCTACGTAGGCCCCAACAAAGGCGGGGCCCCTCTCCCTAACCCTCTCCCCGCAAGCGCTTCGCGCGGGGAGAGGGGATCACACAGCACATGGGCGCGGCAAGCCGGCGCCCCTACGGTCGGTCATTGTGGGCGGGCACGGTGACCCGCCCCTACGACCGCGTACCAGGGCCGGTTGGGGTCCTCCCGCTTCGTCCCTCGATACGGCGCAAACCCCGCGCCTACTCGGGATGAGCGGGTCCTCCCCATGCGGCCCCTCCGAACAGAACTGCAAGCCGGATGGATCCCTTCCCGCTACGCGGGCCCCTTCCATTCGGCCGCTCCACTACAGAGCGCCGTGAGAGGGGATGGTCTAGAACAGCGCTTGGACCAGGTTCGTGATGCTCAAGGCGCTCAGGATGTTGTCGAACCAGTTGCCGTAGTCGGTGTGGTCGGAACGCGGGACGACGATGACGTCCTCGGGCTCGAGCAGCGGGTTCGCGTCCATGTCGCCCTGCTCGAAGAAGGGCTTCAGGTCCACCTTGATCACCGTCTGCTCGCCATCGACCTTGCGGACGACGACGGCCTTCGTCTGGTCGCCGCCGCGCTGGTCGTTCGTGTCGAAGGGCGCGCCGCCGGCCGTGGCGATCATGTCCACCACGCGGTCGCCCTCATGCCACTCATAGAGGCCCGGGGACCGCACGGCGCCGACCACGGCGACGCGGTTGCGGGCGTAGGGCACGCTGATCTCATCACCGGGCCGGAGA
The DNA here is from genome assembly GCA_964497385.1 of uncultured Armatimonadia bacterium. Classification (GTDB taxonomy): domain Bacteria; phylum Armatimonadota; class Zipacnadia; order UBA1398; family UBA1398; genus CAZCER01. The sequence goes on from CAZCER010000359.1 coordinate 898, forward strand.
GTCGGGTCCGCGGCCGCGAGGTCAATGGTCTCGGTCGAGTCGTCCGCATGCCGCACCTGGATCGTGGAACTTGAGCCCTGGTTCGGGATGATGCCGCCGGCCATGGCGAGCGCGGCGCTGAGCGTCTCGCCGGGGCGGAACTCATAGTAGCCGGGGTCGTCGACATAGCCCTCGATCGAGACGCGGTTGCGGGCCTCGGGGATGACGAGCGTGTCGCCGGGGAGCATCTCCGGGTTGTCGTAGCCCGTGCCGCCGGTCGGGAGGGCGCTCAGGTCGACATGGAGCACCTCGCCCGAGGCGCGGTAGAGGGTGCAGTTCGCGAGGTCGGCGCTGGTGGTCGTGGCCGGCAATGTCGTGGGCCGCAGGGGGCCGCCGGCGGTGGCGATCGCGTCGGAGACGGTGTCGCCGGGGAGCAGAAGAAAGCGGCCAGGGCGCTCGACATGGCCCAGAACGACGACCTCGTTGCGCTCCTCGGGGACGAAGATGGTGTCCCCGGCCTCGACGAGGGGATCCTGCGCTGCGGGGCCGCCCGTGCCGGAGAGGACGGACTCGACGTCGATCGTCTCGACGGTGCCGTCCGCGCGGGTGAGGATCACATGCGCGAGGTCACCGGCGCTGCGGTAGGAGGTCGTGCCGCCGCTCGGGCGGTTAATCGCGCCGCCCGCCTGGGCGATGAGGTCGGAGACGCGCTGGGCGGCCTCCTCCTTGATCTCGAACTGGCCGGGGCTCTCGACATAGCCGAGGACGCTGACCTTGTCCTCAATCTTCTCGGGGACGTAGATCACGTCGCCGTCGCCGACCATCGGGTCGTCCGTGAGACCGGCGTCAGTGCCAGCGGTGTTCTGGAGGATGGCGGCCTCGAGGTCCGCGCCGACGATGGAGCCATCGGGGCTGCGGATGATGATGTTCGCGAGGTCCGCCTCGGGCAGCACGCCGCCGGCTTTCGCGAGCACGCCGGAGAGGTGGGTGCCGTCCTCAACCTCGAGGAGGCCCGGAGTGCGGGCGTAGCCGATGACGGAGACGAGCATGCGGCGCTCGATGATGAGTGTGTCGCCGGGCTCGAGGACGTGCGCTTGGGGGGCCTCGGTCGCGGAGAGTTCCTCATCGAGGCGGATCGCCTCGGAGGAGCCGTCCGCGTGGATGAGGCGGGCCCGGGCGTTCGAGGCGCCGGCGATGTCCACCCCGCCGGCGAGAGCGATCGCGTCGCGCACGAGCATGCCGGTGCGGTGCGGGAAGCTGCCGGGGGTGTTCACGGCGCCGAGAACGTTCACTTTGCGGGCATTGAACTGGACCGGCCGGACGGTGACGTGGGGGTTCCGGACCCAGCGCTTCTCGACGAGGCCGATCGCGATGTCGTCCGCGAGTTCGCGGCAGGTGCGCCCCTGGGCCTGGAGCATGCCCAACGGGTGGAAGGCGATGAGGCCATCGGGGCCGACGGTGGCGCCGGGCTCCCGCTGGGAGAGTTCGGGCTCGTTTGAGACCTCGATGGCGATGACGTCGCCGGGGCCGAGGCGGTACTCGGCGGGCGCGTCCGGCGCGGGGGCGATGGTGGGCTCGTCCTGCGCGAGGGCCGGGAGAGCCGCAGCCGCACAAGCGACAAGGGCCGCTGCGAAGCGCGAGAGCGACGCGGCGGCGCGGTGGGTTTGGGTTGTCCGGGTTGCTCTGGCCATCATCCGCATGAACTCTCGCTCATCGCCCTAGACGCGTTCGTATGCGTGCGCCGGAGTATATACGGCTCCGAACTGTGGATATCCTGCGGGACCGGCTTGCCGCAACGGCATTCTCGCGCTGCGGGTCCATCCGTACATGGCGCGGAGAGATTGTCCAAACGTTTGGACAATCATTGGGCGAGCTTCTGGAGACGTTCTCGGGCCCATGTGAGCTACGCGCCCCTGACAAGGTCGCGAAGAAGGTCACCCCTGGCCTCCCGTAGTGCATGTTCGTCGTCACAGACAAGCCGTGATATAGCCCGGCACGGCCTAGCTGTCAAGCGATGACACCGTTAACGGTGTCCGTGCGCGTGGTCTGCGCTGTTGTCGGGCCGGGGGCAGCCGAGTCCGTCGGCCAACGAGCGCTGTATTCGGGCGGGTTCGAGGATTCCTTTCTGGGATTTCTCGGGTTGGGGATGGGAGTGCGGGACAGCGTTCGTGCAAGTCAGGGACGACTCGCCCACCCAAGATCCGGAAGGCCGGAGTGCGGGGTGCATCGAGGGAAGGCGGGACGGAGGGCGACGCTGGCTGGGCTGCCCCTCGATACGGTCGGTGGCAAGCCGGGTCGCGCCATCGGGCCGCGCTTCCACACCGACCTACTCGGGGTGAGCGGTTGGGGCATGGCGGAATGCGGGACAGCGTTCGTGCGAGTCAGGGACGACTCGCCCACCCAAGATCCGGAAGGCCGGAGTGCGGGGTGCATC
>CAZCER010000359.1:3410-5748 GCA_964497385.1 uncultured Armatimonadia bacterium
GGCATGGCGGAATGCGGGACAGCGTTCGTGCGAGTCAGGGACGACTCGCCCACCCGCGGGAGTGTGGCGGGCGAGGAATCCGCAGGCTGGGCGGGAAGGCCCGAGCGATGGGCGGTCACGGCGCCCGGGAGTTCGGAGAGGAGGAGCGGAGATGGGTCGATGCACGGGTCTCGCACTGGCTGCGATGGCGCTCGGAGGGGCTGCGTACGGTGATGGAGGGGCTGCGGAGCGTGCGACGCAAGCTGTCGTGGCGCCGCCGGCGGAGGGGTCGGGCCTGCCGCTCGGGGCGAGGCTGTATGCGCCGTGGGAGTCGGAGGGCGCGGTCGTGCTGCGGCTTCCCGAGACGCTCAACACGGGGCACGGGCTTCTGTACATCGACCACGAACGCGCCGACATGCCGCCGCTCTTCGCGGGCCCGTCGGAGGTTGAGTGGGTGGAGGACGACGAGGGGGGCCTCGGGTACGCGATCGAGCTGCCGAACGGCATCACGTACGGAGGCCGGCTCATCCCTCGTGAGGACCGTGTCGAACTCGAGTTCGTGGTCCGGAACGAGTCGGGGGCCGACACGTTCGTCTCGGCGCAGTTCTGCCTGGTTCTCAGTGACTCGGCGGAGTTCTGCGATCGGGAATACGAACGGACGTTTGTGCATACCGCCGACGGGTGGGTGCGGGCGGCCGAGGGGGATCGCGGCCCGATGGACCCGCAGTGGTGCCTGTACCGGCTCGAGGGCGGACCCGCGCCCGAGCAGCAGCCCGACCCGACGCTCTGGGGGATCAGCACCGAAGTGCCCGACATCGGGCTGATCGCCGTCATGGCGCCGGATGGGGACCGGGTCCTGGGGTACGCCTGGGAGCGGCCGGGGTTTCTCATGAACAACGCGCGGATCCCTTGCATCCACGCGGACCCCGTATGGCCTCCGGTTCCGAACGGTGAGGCGGCCACGGTCCGAGGCGTGGTGTACTTTCTCGAGGGCGGGTTGGACGCGCTTCTGGAGCGGTACAGGGCGGACTTCCCGGACGGGGCGCGTCGGTAGGGCGAGTGCGGGGCAGCGGCGGTGCGACGGGGGAGCCATGGAACAGGACTGGACTCACCAATGGAGTCGCTGAGGTGCCCCTCCCCTACCCCTCCCCGCGGCACGCTTCGCGCGGAGAGGGGGGAAGCAACGTAGGCGCGAGGCGCGTGGGGCTCGCCGGCGCGACGCGGGACGCGTCGCCTACCCGGATGTTGGGGGTGGCGAGTGCGGGGCAGCATCGGCGCGACGCGAGACGCGTCGCCTACCCGGGTAGTCGGGGGGTGGCGAGTGCGGGTTAGTCGACCAGGTACTGGAAGAGCAGGTAGACGAAGTGTCTCAGGCCGTCGGTCATCTCGGGGTGGGGGCTGACGCAGACGACGCGGCCCTCGCGGTAGGGGGCGATGAGGATCGCCGGCGAGCCGTCCATCACACCGGGGAGTGAGGCGCCCCGCTGGCGGGTGCTCTCGAAGGTGAGGAGCGTGGTGTACTCGGGGAGGTCCGGCGAGCCGAAAGGCGCGAGGATCGGGCCCTGGCCATAGTGGATCGTGAACGGGTTGTCGTAGTCATCGAGGAGCCGCCGGCCCTCCGTGGTGAGGGAGGCCTCGACGGGGCCAGTGCTGCGCGCCCAGTTCGCGTTGTCGATCGCGTGGGCGTTGATGAGATCCATGGACCACGAGTAGCCGCAGACCGCGGCGTAGGCCCCGGCGCACACGCCATAGTACCCCCCACCCTCGCGGACGAACCGCTGGATCTCCGCTCGGCCGGCCTCGCCGAGAGCTTTCGCCTGGCCGCTTCCGCTCCCGCCGGGGAGGTAGACGATGTCGAAGCCCTCGAGTCCGCCCTCGGCGATCTCCTCCGGCGTCATCGGGACGACCTCGACATCGGGATGGGACTTCATGCCGGGGATCACCGGCGCTCCGGCCCCGGGCCCGTCGTAAAGAGCGACGCGGATCCGGCGCTGGGGCTCCGGGGCGGGCTCCCACGCGGCGACCCGGAGGAGGTTCTCGGTCGGGTTGTCGCCGGTGAGGAGGTAGAAGGCCCCGTCTCGGGCGTCGACCTCCTGGCCGTAGACGATGATGGGGTGCGAGAGATTCAGGGAGGCTTCGTCGAGATCGCTGAACGACGCGGCGCGACCGACGAAGCGGGGCTCCTCGGCCGAAATGTCGTACTCGTAGACCTCCTGCAGGCGCGTCGTGAGGCCCACGTTGGTGAGGAGGAAGAGGCGCGCCCCGTCCGCGGCGATGGCGGTGGTGGGGAAGTCGGAGTTCTCCCTGAGCCAGCGTGGGTCGAGGTCCTCGCGGAAGCGCTCGCGGTCGAGGGCGAGGG
>CAZCER010000360.1:0-5736 GCA_964497385.1 uncultured Armatimonadia bacterium
AGCAGGCCGGCATGGGCGGCGCGATGGGCGGCCCCGGCATGATGGGTTCCGGCGGCCCCGGCATGATGGGTTCGAGCGGGCCCGGGATGATGGGGTCGGGCGGGTCTCTCATGGGCTCCGGCATGATGGGCTCCTCGGGTTCCCCGATGGGCGCCGGCATGATGGGTTCCAGCGGCGGCCCGATGATGGGCGCCGAGGGCGGCATGATGGGCGGAGGCATGGGCGGCGGCTTCAGCACCGGCCTCATCCCGCCGGAGAAGGACGACCTCGTCGTGCAGGCTCGGATCATGTGGATGACCGCGGTCGCCTGGTGGGGCAAGAGCTGGGGCGCGATCGCGCGCGCCGAACTGGTGCCCGACCGCGTGCTGCTCGGTCCCTGGACGTCGGGTACGAGCCAGATGGGCGGCATGGGCGGCGCCGAGGGCATGGGCCCGATGATGGGCGCCCCCGGCGGCGGCCCCGGAATGGCCATGATGGGCGCTGCCAAGTAGTGCGACGGCCTGGAAGTGTCTTCGGTCCACCGAGGATGGGAGTAGCGCGATGACAGCATCACGTCAAACGGGAATGTTCCTGGCCGTCGCAATGGGTGCACTGCTCTTGGCCGGACTTGCGTCGGCTCAGATGATGCCTGGCGGCGGCGGGGCGGGCATGCTCCCGGGAGGCATGGGCGAAGGCGGCGCCATGGGTCCGGGCGGCATGGGTGGACAGACTCAGGCCCTCGTTGAGCCCCCGGATGACAGCAAGAATGAAGTGGAGATGTTCCGCTTCATGATCACGGCCTTCCAGACCGCCATTCAGACCTACAACGAGGCCGTGGACGTCGAGGAAGGGCGCTACGAGACCGAGAAGTACGACACCGACCCCACCACGAACGAGCGGCAGATCACTAAGAAGTGGCTTTACCGGGAACTGTGGGCCGCGTACGACGGACTCGGCCAACTCTATCGCCTCCGCGACCAGCTCGCCGACGCGTCCGCCATCTATGAGGAAGCCATCGGTTGGCTTCCCAAGGATCCCGACTGGAAGACGTTCGGCGCCTCGACCGGCATGGGCGGCATGGGCGGAGCGATGGGGTCCGGCGGGCCGGGCATGATGGGCGGCTCCTCCGGCCCCATGATGAGCGGTTCGGGCGGGCCGGGCATGATGGGCGGCTCCTCCGGCCCCATGATGGGAAGTTCCGGCGGTCCCATGATGAGCGGCGGCCGCGGCGGCATGATGCCCGGCGGAAGCGGCTCGATGATGGGCGGCCCCATGGGCTCGGGCGGCATGATGGGCGGCATGGGCGGCTCCGGCGGCGGCGCGGTCGACGCCTGGGAGGATCTCTCCTCCGACATGCGCCAGATCCTCCGGGACGAGGTGCTCGGCAACGCCTACTTCCGCCTCGCCCAGGTCTACTATGAGAGCCAACGCATCAGCGAGGCGCAGCAGGTCCTCGACGAGAACACCTCCCATGTGGCGCCCGGCCACGGGGATTCTTGGCACCTCTTGGTCGAGGTCGAGTTGCTCCTCGGAATGGACAACCTCACCGCCGCGGACGCCACGCGCGCCCTTGGCGAATCGGCGAACGCGACCGCGCTGACCAATCTCGGCATCGCGCTGTACCGGCGGGGCAAGACCCTCGAGGCCCTGGCGATCTTCCGTGAGGCCGTCTCGACGCCCATGCCCGAGGACGGGCATGACGTCGAAGCGCGCGTCGTCGCCTATAACTACATGGGCGTGAGCGAGATGGCCCGAGACAACCTCGTCTCGGCGGACGCCTCGTTCCGCAAGATGATCGAGCTTCTCCCGACCTGGGACGTCCAGGTGAAGGCGCAGACGCGGAACAGTCAGCTCCGCGCGGGCCAGCGTCGGCTGCTCTCCTCCACCGTGGCGGCCTACTCCAACCTCGCGGAGATCTCACGCCGCAAAGAGAACCACGATGACGCCGTCGCGCTGAGCGACGCCGCGGTGCAGGCCGCCGATCTCCTCGTGCGTCTCGAGCGCTCCGACGAGGGCGCGTCGATGGGCGACATGGACCGCGCGCTCGCCGTGGTTGGCGCGGCCTATCAGAACGCCGCCGTGGCGCGCCTCTCGCGGGGAGCGTCCAAGCAGCACCTGAACGGCTCGTCGAGCGACTATGAGCGCGCCATCGACCTGTTGGAGAAAGCCGCGGCGTCGGCCCCTCAGAACCCTGAGATCTGGAACACGCTGGGCAAGGCCTACTACCGCGCCCGTCGGTTCTACGACGCGGAGCAGGCCTTCGGTCAGGCTGCCGCGCTGAACGGCGCCAACGAAGAGTACCACGCGAATCAGCGATCGGTGCGCGAGCGCCTGGGCTACAGCCCGGCGGAGTCGGGCCGCTAGACGCGGTCCCTCGGTGGGCCGCGGCGCGTCCGCGGTGAAGCGGCAAGCGTAGTGCATGGTGTTATCCCGGAAAGGGGACGTCCGCATGATCACGTCGAGGAGGATGGCCGCGGGGACGCTCTTGGCCCTGCTCGCCGCATGCTCGATGAGCGTGGCGCCCGCGCGCGCCGCGGACAGCGGAGTGCTCTTCATTACCTCCAACCCGCCCGGCGTGGAGGTCGCGCTCGACGGCCGGAGCGTCGGCAAGACGCCCATCGCCGTCGAGGGGGTCTCCGCCGGTGAGCACACGGTCACCCTCGTAAGTGAGGTCTATGAGGATGTGGAGCAGGTCGTGAACGTCCCGGCCGAGGACGCCGCCTCAGTCTCCCTGACGCTGCGCCGCGCCACAAGCGACTTCACGCTCTCCTGCGACATCGTCGGCGCGACGGTCATCGTCGACGCTTCGACGGTCGGGACTGTCGAAGCGGGACGCGACGTCACCGTGCCGGGCCTCGAGGCCGGGCCGCACTCCCTTGCCCTGAAGTGCCCCTTCTTCAAGATGGAGCGCTCCTTCGGGATCAAGAAGGGCGCCGACACCCACATCTCCGTGGACGCCGCCTCGTGGGTCGGCGGGATCAGCGCGACCACGACCATTCCCGCCGCGGGCATGCGTGTGAACGGTCATCTCGTGGCCGAGGGCCCGGGCCCCTACGCCGTCGGAAACCTGGCCCCCGGGTCGTACCTTGTCGAGGTGCTCACAGAGCCTTACCCCTACCGTGAGCGGGTCGAGGTGCAACTCGCGGGCGTCGCCCGCATCGATCTGGACGCCAGCCGCGACGTCGGCAAGGTCATCATCACTTCCGTCATCGACGACCGCCCCGAGATCCGCATCGACGATCGCCTGGTCGAGATCCCAGCCTCCATGGCGGGCAGCGCGCCGCCCCTGGTGGTTCCGAACGTGGTCAAGGGCGCGCACATCGTGGAGGTGTTCGGCTCGCCGGACGGGGCTGAGCTTCTTCCCGACGAGGAACTGCTCTACATCGGGCGCACGGAGATCTGGGTGCCCGCCGGCGGTGTGGCGACGGCGAATCTCTCGGCCGATCGCATCGACACGGCCTATGGCAAGGCGTGCCCCGACGGCATGGTTCGCATTCCGGCCGGGCGCACCGAGGGAGAGTTCTGGTTCAACGACTGGGAGGCCATAGGTCATCCGGGCAACCAGCCGCAGGAGGGTCTGCAGGACCTCGCGCTTCAGGGCAAGGACTTCAGCGTCGACGCCGCGGGCGTTCCGCTGACGCTTACCAGCGTGAGCGCCACGAGCCCGACCGCCTACGCGGGACGCTCGGACCTCACCTCGTCCCCGATCTCCGATCACACGAGCTACTTCACGGCGAGCGTTGTCACCGACTTCTGCATCGACATCTACGAGTACCCGAACCGCGCCGGGGCCAAGCCGCGCCTGATGGGCTACTTCGACGCCTCGGCGGAGTGCGAGCGGCAGGGCAAACGCCTCTGCAACTCCGCGGAATGGGTCAAGGCCTGCTCGGGCCCGGAGAAGCAGCTTTACCCTTACGGCGACGCTTACAAGCCGGCCCGCTGCAACACCTCGGACAACCCGCGCAGCCGCGGACTCGCCGGAGCCGGCGCCTACGCCGACTGCGTGAACGGCTACGGGCTCTATGACATGAGCGGGAACGCCGCCGAGTGGACGGTCGCCGACTTCACCTACGACCTGGCGGCGCTCAGTTCCGCGGACGATCAGATGCTCGCCACGCCGAGCCTCATCTACACCCCGGCGGTCAAGGCCTTGACGTTCAGCGAAGTCTCCGACTCGCCGAAGCTCGACTACCGCGGCGGCGACTGGATGAGCACCGGCTGGGACGCTTCGTGCCGCGCCATGCCGCCGGTTCCCGGCAACTACGTGGGCTCCGACTCGACGCCTTCAGCCGTCGAGCAGCTTGTGGCGGTGTGGCCGAGCCTCGATCCGGTGGCCGAACTGCCCATCGCCCATGACATGCTGAGCGACTACATGCGCACATGGAACGCAACCGCATGGAGGCAGTCGGCCGAGCGCGCGCTGACCGCGGGGATCATCCGCGGCCTGGGGGGAACGAGCCCCGCCGCCGCGCGGGCGCTTGAGGACGTGGCCGATGACATTCTGAAGCGGCTGGGCAAATCGGGCGCCGCGAGCGCCATCTTGGGCGCTTCGTCCGCGCCGACGGTGACGCGCGGTTCGGGGCCTGAGAGTCGGTATCTCGGAAGCGCGCGGCTGCGCGGCTTCCGCTGCTGCTCCTTCGCGCACGGCGAGCAGGTCCGGCGGCAGTCGGCCTCGGCCGGGTCCGCGCCGGGGGCCGCCGGCTCCGGAGGATCGATGATGCCCGGCGGTCCGGCGGGCGTGTTCCAGCACGGCGGCGCGCAAGGCTCCGGCGCCGGTTCGCTCATGCAGTAGGCGATCGGAGCGCGCGCGGCGGACCGGCCTCATGAGACCGACCGTCGCCGCTCCCCGAGCTTAGCGGGAGGTATCAGTCTTGATGGACAATCGGATACGCACGCTCCGAGCGCTCGTGCCGCCAACGGTGGCCGTGCTTCTGGGCATCGCCTCGTTCGCCGGGACCTTCGCCTTCGGCGGAGCGGCTTCGCCTGTCGTCCGCGGCCAGGCGCCGGCAGGCGGCACGGGCGGACCGATGTCGATGGGTGGTCCCGCCATGATGGGCGGCCCTGGCATGATGGGCGGTCCCGGCATGATGGGCGGGGCGCGCGGTGGAGGCATGGGCGGGGGCGGCGGGTCCGCAAGCCTAACCTGGGACATCGGCCTCCCCGGCGCCGCGACGGCCCCCGCGCTCCAGGACTACGCCCCGACCGCCTGCGCCTGGGTCGACAAACCCGAGTGGGCGGGCCTCGCGGAACGCTACGAGACCACCCTCGAGTGGGCGCGCCAGCTTGAGATCAAGTGGGAGCCCATTCGCAAAGACGAGCTGCACTACCGGCTGGCCGCTCTGGGCTGCAGCATCGCGCTGCCGCCCGAGAACTGGGGCGTCCTCCATCCGCAACAGGTCTACCTCGAGGCGACTCGCGTTCGGAACGCCTATGTGGACGAGTGGGTCGCGGCCCAGAGGAAGCTCCTTCCTCCCGAGGTCGAGGAGAATCTGTGGGAATCGGCCAAGCTCGCGGTCGAGCGCAAGACCCGCCTCGAGGGCGCCAAGCCGGCTGAAGCGCCGGCCGCTGGCGCGCCGGCCGCCGCCCCCGCCGATCCGATGGCCGCCGCCGCGGCTCCCGCTCCCGCCGCCGCCCCCGCTCCCGCGCCCGGCGCGGAAGAGGAACTCATCACGGGGCCGAAGGGTCCCGAGGCCGGCAATGAGGATCTCTACAACAAGCGCGTCGCGGAGGAGTTCGAGAACCTCCTGCGGGTCTACC
>CAZCER010000361.1:0-5728 GCA_964497385.1 uncultured Armatimonadia bacterium
GCGGGGAGAGGGGATCCAAAGCGCTTCGCGCGGGCGCATGGGCATCCGCAGGTGTGCGGACCAGTCGGTGCCCGCCGTCCAACCCCCTTGAGCAGGCCCTCCCCCTGCGTGCCGCGAACCCCCGCCGCACGTTGCGAGGAGGCACGGACATGGGCACGGCGCGGATCGCGGTCGCGGGCATTCTGCATGAGAGCAACACCTTCAGCACCCTACGAACCGACCTCGGCTGCTTCCGCGTCGCGCGCGGGCCGGAGGTACTCGAGGCGCGGCCGATCGGTGACCATGCCGACGTGGAGTGGCTCCCGGCGCTTCTCGCCTACGCTTCGCCCCACGGCATGGTCACCCGCGATGCCTACGAGATGCTGCGAGACGAGCTGCTCGACAGGCTCGCCGCGTCGCTACCGGTCGATGGCGTCTTCCTCGCGCTGCACGGGGCGATGGAGGTCGAGGGGATCGGCGACGGCGAGACCGACTTCGTGCGCCGCGTCCGCGAGGTGGTTGGCGGCGACATCCCCATCGCGGCCTCGCTCGATCTGCACGCGAACCTCGCGCCCTTCGTCGCGGAGCATACCGACGTGCTCACGGCCTACCGCACGGCCCCGCACATCGATGAGCCAGAGACGCGGGAGCGCGCCGTGCGGCGCCTGCTTCGATGCGTGCGCGATGGGCTACGACCCGCGAACGCTCTCGTGAAGCTGCCGCTGCTTCTGCCCGGTGAGTACGCCGTCACCGATGTGGAGCCCGCGCGGTCGCTCTACGCTTCCCTTGCCGACATCGAACGCGAGCCCGGTGTGCTCGATGCCTCGATCCTCATCGGCTGCGCGTGGACAGACTCACCCTTCAGCTCGGTGAGCGCCCTCGTCGTCGCGGAGTCGGACGCGGCGGTGGCGCGGACGCACGCGGAGGCGCTCGCGGATCGCGTGTGGGAGAAGCGCGCCGAGTTCGGACCGGACACCGAGACGCTCCCGCTCGATGAGAGCATCGCTCGCGCCGTGTCGTCCCTGGAGCGCCCGTTCGTCATTGCGGACTCGGGCGACAACCCCGGCGCGGGTGGAGCGGGCGATCTTCCGCTCGTGCTTGCGGCGCTTCTCGAGGCAGGGGCCGACGACGCCGTCGTCGGAGGGATCGCCGCCCCGGCCGCGGTCGCGGAGTGCGTCCGGGCGGGCGTGGGCGCGACGGTGCGGCTGACTGTAGGCGGGAAGCTCGATACGGTGAACGCGAAGCCGCTTCCGCTCGAGGGTGTCGTGGAGTACGCCCAGGAGGGCGGGGAAGCGGTCGTCCGCTGCGGAGGGGTGCGGGTGATGCTTCTCTCAGCCCGGTGGGCCGTGGACCATCCCGACGCCTATCGGCGCGTGGGGATCGATCCGACGGCCCACCAGGTGGTTGTCGTGAAGTCGGGCTTCCTCTCACCCGGCATGCGGAGCATCGCCAAAGCGGACGTGATGGCCCTCACGCCGGGCTTCACGAGCCTCGACCTCGCGCGGCTTCCCTACCGCAACCTGACGAGGCCGATCCACCCGCTCGATGAGGTCAGCGCGTACGGAGGCGAAACACGCGCGCGGCTGTAGGCGCGCCGACTCATCCAGCGACCGCTCGGGGTTCGGCGCTCGTTCTCCGCGGCCCCCGTGCGACTTCGGCGCGGCTACCCGGACAGAGAGGGGAACAACCTGAGAGCGTTTCGGTGGAGGATGTTCCGCTTGTCCTCCTCGGTGATCTCCGCCCCGAGCACGCATCCTATGGGGTGCATGGGGTCAAACCACGGCAGGTCTTCGCCGTAGACCACGCGCTCGGAGCCGACCTCTCGAACCAGCTTCTCGATCACGCCGTCGACCGCGTAGGCGGCCGTGAGTTCGAGGTGGACGCTCGGATGGGCGCGCGCGATGGCCACGGCGCGGTCCCATTCCCCGAAGCACGAGTGTCCCAGCAGGAACGGCATGTCCGGGTGGTCGGCCGCGATTCGGTCGATCAGCGCCGGGCCGTCGTAGTGTGAGCCGCCCCATGTATGCGAGAGCACGGGGACGCGGCAGACGTTCGCGTACTCGAAAAGGGCCTTGTAGCGCTCGTCGGTCATCGCGACCTCATGGATCGTCGGGTGGATCTTGAAGCCCACGAAGCCCGGGTGAGGAGGGAAAGCGCGGAGCGCGGCCCGGTTCTCCTCGGAGCGGAACGGATCCCACACGTAGTACCCGAAGATGCGTCCGGCGTGGGGCTCAAGGCCGTCGCGGACGAGCTTGGCGTTCCCCTCGCGGGCGTCTCCGGTCAGCGCGTCGTGGTGGGAGCACACGGCCGCCTTCACGCCGCAGCGGTCGAGCGTCCGCACCATGTCCTCCCCGGTGCGATTCGGGAACCAGATCTTCTGATAGGGCCCGAAGTGGCCGTGGGCGTCGATCACCGGGAACCGCCCCGGCCTCTCGCCGCCGAGGGCCGCGACGCTCGGGTCGGGCTCGCAGGGGGCGACGGGCTCGAGAGGGCCGGCCCATCCGAGAAGGCGCTCGAGGTTCGCGGCTCCGATGGCCTCTCTTGCCGACTCCGCGATCGGAGCGTGGCGGAGCATGGTCGTCGGTCCACCCATGGCCCATTTCGGCGCACCCGTCGCGAAGAGCAGCCGCTCCGGGCCGTAGCGCTCGACGAGGCGGGCGATCCCCCAGTCGAGTTCGTAGCGGGAGATGTCGATGCAGAGGTTGGGGTAGCGGTCCAGAAGCGGCCGGAACAGGCGGTCATCACCCCAGGGACCGTGACCGATCACCGCGAGCGTGAGGCTCGGGAAGTCCTTCAGGACGCGCCCGACGAGTTCCCACCCGCCCTGAGGGTCGTCGTGGTGCAGGAAGAGCGGCACGCCCCGTGCGGACATGGCCTCGAAGAGATCCCCGAAAGTCTCCGCGTTCAGCGCGTAGCGATGGTCGGCGGGGAGGGCCCAGAGAGCCCGCGCTCCGGCGGAGGCCATCCGCTCGAAGAGCGTCGTCGGCTCGGGGAACTCGCCCGTTTGGCTCGGAAGGATCGCCCAAGCCGGCAGGAGGCGCGGGCTTGCCGCGCACTCCCGCACTGCGATTTCGTTCCCGACCGTCGGGCAGGTCATCCGGAGGGCCTCGTGCAGGACGAAGGCGCGCTCGATCCCATGGCGATCCATCCGCGCGAGGAGGTCCTCGGCCCGCTCACAGGTCGTGAGCCCGGGCTTGCGCGTAAAGCCGAAGGAGCAGCAGGCGTCGAAGAGGCGCATCACTCGGTCGCCCCGCTCCGCCGCCGGGCGACGATGGTCTCGATGAGCAGCTCGGCGAAAGCGTCCGCGGCCCGGGGTCCGTCGCCGGTGACGATGTTCGTGTCCTGCGTGACCTCATCCCCGGTGTAGATGGCCCCGCCCTCCTCAAGGGCCTTGCGCTCGCGCCCGCCCGGCCAGACGGTCGCCATCCTGCCCTCCAAGACGCCCGCGTTCGCGAGGATGACGGGGGCGATGCAGATGGCCCCGACCACCTTGTCCGCCTGGTCGGCGCTCTTGGCGAGCACCACGGCCTGCGCCTCGTCGAAGAGCGCCTCCGCCCCCGTCCCCCCCACGAACACGACGGCGTCATAGTCGGCGGCGTCCGCATCGGCCAGGAGGAGGTCGGGCGAGACCTTCGCCCCGTACATTCCCTTGCACTCGGCGATGGTGGTGCTCGCGACCTTGACGGAGGCGCCGGCGCCCTCCAGGGCTTCGCGCACGTCGAGAAGTTCCTCGTCCCGGAAGTCCTTGGGGGCGATCACCATCAGGATGGACGCGCCCGACAGGTCGGACGGCGACGCGGCGGCCGGCCCGGCGGCCCGGGGCCCTGCGCCGGTCGGAGACGGGCTCGGCGCGGGCTTCGAGCATCCCGCCGCCGCGGTGAGGGCGGCGAGCCCCGCAAGGAGTGCGAGCAACGCATGGAGACGCATGGTGACCTCATCCTTCCGCCGTCAGCCAGTCCGCGAGCCTTCGAAGGGCCTGGCCCCGATGGCTGATCTGTTGCTTCTCGGCGAGCGGGATCTCTCCTACCGTCACGTTGCGGTCGGGCAGCAGGAAGTGGGGATCGTAGCCAAAGCCACCGGTCCCGCGCGCTTCCGACACGATCGCCCCGTGGCAGGCTCCCTCGAAGGTGACCGTGGGCTCCCCCGGAGCCGCCAGGGCGAGCACGCAGCGGTAGCGCGCGGGCCAGGGCTCGGGCTCCCCGGTCTCGCGGAGCCGGCGCACCAGCTCGCGATTGCGATCCTCATCCGTGGGCCCCGCGAACCGAGCGGAGCGCACGCCGGGGCCCCAGTCGAGGGCCTCGACCTCGAGGCCGGAGTCATCCGCCAGCACCGGCGCACCGAGCGCGCGGCAGACGGCCTCGGCCTTCATCGCGGCGTTCGCCTCGAAGGTCTCGCCGGTCTCGGGGATGTCCTCAGTCCAGCCGATGTCGGCGAGGGAGCGGAGTTCGACGCCCGCCGCCGCGAGCGCGTCGCGGATCTCGCGCAGCTTCCCTTCACTGGTCGAGGCCACGACCAATGAGGGGATGCGATCGGCTCGGGCGGCGGCCGCGCTCACCGGGTCGCCTCCGGCCAGACGGAACGCAAGGTATGAACCCGAAGGGACGCAACACGCGCCTGCCCGCCCTCGGCTTCGAGACGTAGGCTCCGGTCGGCGGGGTTCGGGACGAAGCACGAACTCAGCGAGACTCGGCCGGAGTTCGCGAAGACCTCGAGCGAGGCCCGGTCCAGGAGAATCCGCAGATCGACCCTGCCGTCCACGATCTCGATGGGGGCGGTGCGCCCGAGGGCGGTGACGGTGCGCGCCGCCGCGTCGAGGGTCACGGCCTCACCGCGGAACACCAGGGAGACCTTCGCCGCGTCGCCGACCTCGATCTCGGCCTCGACATCCAGGAGGTCGGCCTCGAGGCCCGTGTCCAGCGGCTCGGTCGGAACGAGCGGCGTCCCGAGCCAGCGGTGGGTTGCGGTGCGGAGGCTCTCGACCTCGGCAACGGGTTCGCGGAAGAGCCGGACGCCATCGGGCGTGGTGCGAAGCGTCAGTGCGCAAGGGATGCTCATCTGCTGGTTGAACGGCATGTCGGGGTACTGCCCGCCGTTCATCCAGCCGATTTGGATCCGACGGCCGTCCTCGGGTGGGATGTCGCTCCAGGTCTGGGCGGCGTAGAAGTTGGCGCCGAGGTCGGTCGGAAGCGGCTCCGTCTCGGGTGTGAAGGCGGTTCCATCGAACGAGCCGAGCAGGTAGCGCCCGTTCGCGCCCCAGAAGACCCAGCGTGTGTTCGCGGGGTCGCCGTCGACGGGGAGTTCGAAGAAGTCCGGGCACTCGGACGTCCCGGGGATCGCAACATCGCAGAGCTTGGTCCAGCTCTTGAGGTCCTCCGAGCCGAAGAGCGCGTAGTCGTTCTGGTCGAGATAGAGCGCCATGACCCACTTCGCGGTCGGCGCGTGCCAGATCACCTTCGGGTCGCGGTTGTCCGCGGCGATGTGCCCCAGGACCGGGTTGCCCTCGTACTTGGTCCAGGTGCGGCCCCGGTCGTTCGAGTAGGCGATGCTCTGGGTGAAGGGCTTGCCGGCCGAGGTGTACATCACCACCAGCGGGCTCTCGTCGCCGGTTCGGAAGCCGGTCGTGTTCGCGCCGTCCACGACGCCCGAGCCGGAGAAGATCGTGCCGAGTTCGTCCGGGTAGATGGCGTGGTCGAGCTGACGCCAGCTCAAGAGGTCCGGACTGACGGCGTGCCCCCAGGTCATGTTGCCC
>CAZCER010000362.1:0-5696 GCA_964497385.1 uncultured Armatimonadia bacterium
GCGGAAGAGGCCGAGTAGTCGACACATCCAAGCAGAGGTGTAGCGGCCCCCCCGGCTCGGCCGGGCGGGGCCGTTTGCACGTTGGGGGCAGGGCGGGGAGGAGGGCGTCATGTCGAAGAAGGACCGAAAGCCGCACCAGCCTGCGTTCGAGCGCCGGCCGGCCCGCGAGTACAAGGCCGAGCGGATGGACCGCTGCCGTCTGCGCATCGCGAGCGACCGCTACCCCGGCATGCGCGTCGACGGAGTCGTGTACGTCACTCCCGAACTCGAAGGACAGGGCCTCGAGGACGGGGCGCTCGCTCAGGTCGCGAACGTCGCGCACATGCCCGGAATCGTCGGCCGCTCTATGGGGATGCCCGACATCCACTTCGGCTACGGCTTCCCGATCGGCGGCGTCGCCGCGTTTCGCGTTCGCGACGGCGTGGTTTCGCCCGGCGGCGTGGGCTATGACATCAACTGCGGCGTGCGCCTGATGCGGACCGACCTCGCACTCGCGGACGTGAAGGACAAGGTCGACACGCTGATCACCGAGTGCTTCCGGTCGGTCCCGGCGGGGCTTGGGGGCGGGGGAGGGATCGCCCTCACCGAGCGCGACCTCGACGCCGTCTGCACGGGCGGGAGCGCCTGGGCCGTGCGCCGGACCGTCGGTGAACCCGAGGACGCCGCCCACACCGAGGCCGGAGGCTGCCTCCCGTGGGCAGACCCCGCCGCCGTCTCGGATCGCGCCAAGAAGCGCGGGATCGACCAACTCGGGACGCTGGGTTCGGGGAACCACTTTCTCGAGATCCAGGCGGTGGACGAGGTGCTCGATCTGGACGTGGCCGCCGCGATGGGCATTCACGAGCCCGGGCAGATCACCGTCATGATCCACTGCGGCTCGCGCGGGTTCGGACACCAGGTCTGCGATGACTTCATCGCCCTCATGCAGCGCGCGACGGAGAAGTACGAGATCGAACTGCCGGACCGGCAGCTCTGCTGCGCGCCTGTCCGCTCACCCGAGGGCGAGAAGTACCTCGCCGCCATGGCCTCGGCCGCGAACTACGCCTGGGCGAACCGGCAGATCATCATGCAGCGCGTGCGGGAGGCCTTCGAGCGCGTACTGAGCGCCTCGTCGGAGTCGCTCGGTCTCCGGCTCGTGTACGACGTCGCCCACAACATCGCGAAGATCGAGAAGCACGAGGTCGATGGAAAGACCGAGGAACTCTGCGTGCATCGCAAAGGCGCGACGCGGGCCTTCCCCGCCGGCCACCCCGACGTGCCCGAGGCGTTCCGCGCGGTCGGGCAGCCGGTCATTGTGCCCGGCGACATGGGCCGGTGCTCCTACCTGCTCGTGGGAACCGACCAGGCGTACAAGGAGACCTTCGGCTCGGCCTGCCACGGCGCGGGGCGCCTCCTCTCGCGCTCGGCGGCGAAGAAGCTCCGGTCGGGCCGCGACGTCATCGACGAACTCGCCGGCAAGGGCATCCGCGTTATGGCGCACAGCGCCGCCGGCGCCGCCGAGGAACAGCCCGCCGCGTACAAGGACGTGAGCGCGGTCGTGGACGCCGCCGCCGGCGCCGGCCTCGCCCGCCCGGTCGCCCGCATGCGCCCCCTCGCCGTGATCAAAGGGTAGTGGCCGTGCAGCGCGGCCTCGGTTGTGCGCCATGCGCCGGGGTGGCCGGCAGCGTCGTCGCTGCGGGATCGCGAGTCGCGGCCGCGGGACAACACGGGCGAACCGTTCGGAGGTGCGAGGCCATGCCGATTGTGACCGTGTCCGCGACCGGGCGACTTGCCCTGCCTGCGGCCTATCGCAAGGCCCTGGGCATCGGGCCGCACTCCCGAGTCGAAGTACTCCTGGCGGATGGCGAGCTAGTCATCCGCCCTCTCCGCTCGATCTGCGAGGTGCGTGGGGCGTTCCGCCGTTGCGCGAACGGCGCTGGCTGGGAACGCGAGCGCGCCGAGGCGGAGGTCGCCGTGGCGAGACAGGTCGGCCGCGGATGACCCGCCAGCGGTGCACGCGCCTCGCCCACCGACAGCCCTCGGCTTGCCCGGTCTGCCAACGAGAAGGCCCTCCGGCCTCTCCCCCCGAACCCTCCGCCCCGCACGATCACTGTGACACGAGCGAGGTGCCGCCGCATGTCGCGCACACTCACACTGACATCGATCGCAGTTCTGTTCTGCGGAGGGGGCGTCCACGCCATGCAAGGCGAGGAATGGGTCTATCTCTCGGATCTGCTTGGTGACTCTCTGATCGTCCAGTCCCAGGGCTGGGGCGTGCTCGGAATCGACACCTGCACGCACGCGCACGAGCAGCCTCCCCTGCCGCTCCAGCTCGGCCAGACCCGTTACGAGAAGGGCATCGGCACCCACGCCCCCGGCGAGATCATCCTCGACCTCGGCGGGCAGTTCGTCGCATTCGAGGCCGAGGTCGGCGTCCAGTGGCAGCAGGGGACGACCGGCTCGGTGGAGTTCTCGGTTGAGGCGGACGGCCGCACGCTCTACGAGAGCGGCGTCCTGCGCGAGGCCGACGGGGCGAAGCACGTTCGCGCCGATCTGACCGGAGCGGACACCCTCCGCCTAACGTGCGGCGACGCGGGCGACGGGATCACCTGCGATGCCGCGAACTGGGCGAACGCCCGCCTGCTCCGCGATCCGAACCCCTCGGCGCGGCCCGCGGGCGAGCGCGTCGATGTGGGGCTCTTCGCCGAGGTCGTCACGAGCGACCCGCACCGACTGGACGGCTGCCGCGCGAGCCGCACCGAGGAGTTCCTCGCCGACGACGTCTTCCTCACCGCCCCCGTCGCCCCGAACGCGGACGGCCTCTATGAGGTCCCCACGGCCGAGGACGGCGCCGGCGCGATCGGCCTCGAGTGGATCGAGCGCCGGATGCTCCGCGAGGCGTGCCTCCGCTTCGCCGAGGGCTCAGTCGCACCCGACGCGGCGGGCGCGCGGCTCGAGTTCTGGGCCGGCGAGTCGCGCTGGCAGGGCGGATGGAAGACGCTCGAGAGCGGCATCGAGGTCGAGGGCCGCGAGTGGCGCTCCCGCTTCTCCGGCGGGGGCGAACTGCCCAAGCCGCCCGGCGCGTGGAAGATCCGTTGGGTCATCCCCCCGCAGGCTCAGCCTGTCATCGTCGAGCGCCCCTCGGCATGGACGCGCTCGCGGTGGGCGCCGGCCGAAGTGCGCCTCTACCGAACCGCACCCTCGGTCGGCACGGGCTCCGTCGAGGTCTACAACGGTCGCATCGATGGAACCGGCGAGTGGCCTCTGGATGAGCCGCTGAGCCTGGAGGTTCTCCACAACGCGGTGGAAGCCATCCAGGGTGACCGCACGATGCTCCGCGTCCGCGTCCCAGAGGGGATGGTCACGCTTGCCGTCGACGACATCCTCGCGAACCCGGAGATCTACGTGCCGGAGTTCCATCTTCTCGCCTCGACCGGGCCCGTCCCGAGCGCCCGGATCGAGCGCATTGTCGCCGAGGTCGAGGAGGGCCGGACGCTCCGCGAGTGCGTGAACGCGATGCCCGACCAGACGTACGCTCAGGCGATGGAGCGCGTCCACATCCCCGAGCACGACACCGGCCCGACGATGCTCTCGCTCGCCTGCGACAACCGGAAGTTCCTCCTCGAGCGAGACGGCGCGCTCGGTCCGCTCCAGGATGTGCCGCCCGAGACGGTGTGGGTCCCCGGCATCCCCAGCGTGTGGCAGGTCACGCCCTTCTTCCAGCCGGGCAAGGCCGTGGAGCACGTCCGCTCGTTCGACTGCGCGAGTATGCCGCCCACGATCCTCATGGAGACGGCCGACGGAGATCTCTGCTACACCCAGTACACCTACGTGGCGCCGGTCGGGAAGACCAGTCGCCGGGCTTGCGAGGGTGCTGTGTGCGTCTCCGATCTGTCCCTTGAGAACACCGACTCGGACCCGCTGGCCGCCGAGTTCGGTCTCGCCCTGAGCGGTGCGGACGGGCTCGTGTTCTCGGAGGAAGCCGACGGCGCGTTCGCGATCCGGCTCGGCGGGGCGCTCGTGGGCCGTGTCCTCACATCGGCCGACGGCGGCCTCGCGATCGCCTGCGACGGCGCTCGCCTCGCGTTGACCGGTGAGGCCGCGCCGGGAGCGGCGGCTCGTCTGACGGTGCTCATCGGCGAAGAGGCCGCCTTGAGCGCCGCAGACCCCGCCGCCCTCCACTCATCGGCGAGAGACTACTGGACGCCCATCATGGGCGAGGCCATGCAGGTCTCGCTCCCCGACTCGGATCTCACCGAACTCATCCGCGCCTCGCAGGTGCATTGCCTCATGGCCGCGCGGAACGAGGCCGAGGGTGAGCGGATCGCGGCCTGGATCGCCTCGATCCTCTACGGCCCCATCGACACCGAGCCGCACTCCATCATCCTCGGGATGGATGAGTTCGGCCACCACGAGTTCTCCGAGCGCAGCCTCGAGTTCTTCCGGGAGCGCTACCGTGACAAGGACTACCTCGCCTACGGCTACACGCTCATCGGCACGGGGCAGCACCTCTGGACCCTCGCGCGGCATTGGGACCTGACGGGAGACCGCGACTGGATGAACGCCGTCGCCCCGGACGTGAGCCGGCTCTGCGCCTGGATCGTCCGGCAGCGCGAGAAGACCGAGCGCCTCGGGCTCGACGGCGAGCCTGTGCCCGAGTACGGCCTGCTCCCGCCCGGTGTGGTCGCCGACTGGAGCGCCTTCCAGTACCGGCACTACGCGCAGGGGCAGTACCACGCGGGTCTTGCCGATGCGGGCCGCGCGCTTGCGGAGGCCGGTCGGCCGGAGGCCGCGGGGTATGTGAAGGATGCCGGCGACTTCCGCAGGCAGATCCTGCGCGCCTACGAGTGGACCCGCGAGCGCTCGCCTGTCGTGCCTCTCGCCGATGGAGCCTGGGCGCCGCACGCCCCGAGCATGGTCGACTGCTTCGGGCCGGTCGCGGACCAGTACGCGGGTGAGGACGCGAACCGGAGCTGGGCCGCCGATGTGGAGATCGGCCCGCACCAACTCGCGCCTCTCGGCGTGATGGATCCCCACGCGCCCGAGATGACCGAGTGCCTCGACTACCTCGAGGACTACTGGCTCCTCCTCGCGGGCTGGGGCTACTACACGGAGGAGGCGAACCGAGAGGACTGGTTCAGCCTCGGCGGTTTCGGGAAGATCCAGCCCTACTACGGCCGGACGCCGGACTGCTACGCCCTGCGCGATGAGGTGAAGCCCTACATCCGCGCTTACTTCAACGCCATCCCGAGCCTCCTCAACCGCGAGGACCTCTCCCTCTACGAGCACTTCCACACCGGCGCGAACTACAACAAGACGCATGAGACGGGCTGGTTCCTCCACCAGAGCCGAACGCTGCTGCTCCAGGAGCGCGGACGCGAACTCTGGCTCGCACCCTTCGTGCCCACCGAGTGGTTCGACGATGGGAAGACCATCGAGGTCAGCCAGGCTCCGACCGAGTTCGGCTCGACGTCCTACCGCATCGAGTCACACCTGGCCGAGGGCTACATCCTGGTATCCATCGAGCCGCCGACGCGCGAGGCGCCCGAGGCCATCGTCATCCGCCTTCGCCCCGAGGGCCGGGCGCTGAGGAGCGCGACGGCAGACGGCGCGGAGGTGCTCGGGATTGACCCGGAGCGCGAGTGCGTCCGCCTGAAGCCCACCGGCGGCCCCATCGAGGGGAGGGTGGAGGTCTATCAGGGAGACCCGCGAGCCGG
>CAZCER010000363.1:0-5670 GCA_964497385.1 uncultured Armatimonadia bacterium
GTCGACAACGCGGAGGCCCGCAAGGCCGGCTTCGAACGCGCCTGCGCGGAGTTCCCCGGCATCGAGATCGTCGACAGACAGTCCGCGAACTGGGATCAGGAGGAGGGCCTGAACAAGTTCGGCGCCATGCTCTCGGCGCACCCCGAGATCCAGGGCCTCTTCTGCGCCAATGACAACATGGCCCTGGGCGCTCTGGCGGCCATCTCCGAGCAGTCCCGAGACGACATCGTCGTCGTTAGCTACGACAACATCGGGGCGGTCCAGGAGCCCCTCAAGTCCGGCGCCCTCGCGGCAACCATCGAGCAACAT
Source organism: uncultured Armatimonadia bacterium (assembly GCA_964497385.1). Lineage (GTDB taxonomy): Bacteria > Armatimonadota > Zipacnadia > UBA1398 > UBA1398 > CAZCER01. Next base: position 310 of record CAZCER010000363.1, read on the forward strand.
CCGGATCTCATGGGCTACGAGGCGGTCAAGAGCGCAGTCGCGCACCTGAACGGCGAGGATGTCAATCCTGAAGTCCTCGTGCCACTAGAGGTCATGACCGGAGGAGCTTCCTCCCAGCCAGAGGAGAGCTGAGCCGCTGTGAAACAGCGGGATCGGCGGCCGCCGCAGAGGCGCCAATCACGGGTCCCCTTCCCGCAAGAACACTCTTTGTGCTACTTTGAGAAGGATTTCACAGATCGCTCAGTGAAACGCGCGAGCCGGAGCCCGTAGGCTCCACACCCCACGACCGAGGTGCTGCATGAGCCAAAGTCTTCAAGAGACGATCACCCGAATCTGTGAGGCCCACCAGAACGACCCGGGCAACATGATGGACATCGTCCGCGAGACCCAGATCGAACTCGGCCAGGTCTCGGGAGCCGCGATGGAGATCATTGCCGCCCGGTGCGGGACGCATCGCGTCGAGGTGCAGAGCGTCGTTAGCTTCTACGCGTTCTTCTCCGAGACGCCCAAAGGCAAGGTCACGATCCGATTGTGCAACGACGTCATCGATGAGATGGCGGGCGCCGAGCGCGTGGCCGAGGTCTTCGAAGAGGAACTCGGAATCGCGGTCGGCGAGACCACGAGCGACGGCGTGATCTCCCTCGAGCACACCCCTTGCATCGGCATGTGCGACCAGGCGCCGGCCGCCCTCGTGAACGACGTCGTCGTCACCCACCTCTCGACGGACCGTGCGAGAGAGATCGTACGGATGCTGCGCGAGAACCCCGACCCTCGGCGCCTGGTCACCCAACTCGGAGACGGTCAGAACGCCCATCCCCTCGTCAACGCGATGGTGATGAACAACATCCGCAAGCGCGGCGAGGTGGTGTTCGCGCCCCTCGAGCCCGGCCAAGCGATCTTCAAAGCGATCGCTATGAGCCCCGTCGAGGTCATCCGCGACATCACGGCCTCTCGACTGCGCGGCCGCGGGGGCGCCGGCTTCCCCACAGGCATGAAGTGGCGCTTCGCGCGCGAGGCCGTCGGAGAGCCCAAGTACGTCATCTGCAACGCGGATGAGGGCGAGCCCGGCACATTCAAGGATCGCGTCATCCTCACCGAGTGCCCCGACCTTGTCTTCGAGGGCATGACCATCGCCGGATACGCGATCGGCGCGGAGAAGGGCATCCTCTACCTGCGGGCCGAGTACGCCTACCTGAAGGAGTATCTCGAAGACGTGCTCCGCAAGCGCCGCGCCAAAGGCATCCTCGGGGCCGAGTTCTGCGGCAACAAGAACTGCCTGAACTTCGACATCCAGATCCTCATGGGCGCCGGCGCCTACGTGTGCGGCGAGGAAACGGCCCTCATCAGTTCCTGCGAAGGGCTGCGCGGGGATCCCAAGAACCGCCCCCCCTTCCCCGCCCAAGAAGGCTACAAGGCCCTGCCCACGACGGTGAACAACGTGGAGACGTTCTGCTGCGTCGCCCACATCGTCGACCGCGGGCCCGCCTGGTTCGCCCAAATGGGCTCCAAAGGCAGCCCGGGCACCAAACTCCTCAGCGTCTCGGGCGACTGCCGCAGCCCCGGCGTCTACGAGGTCCCCTTCGGCATGCGCCTCTCCGCGCTCCTGGATCTCTGCGGCGCCCCCGACGCCCTTGCCGTGCAGGTCGGCGGGGCGAGCGGCCAGATGCTCGCTCGCGACGCCTTTGATCGCGCGATCTGCTACGACGACCTCGCCACCGGAGGCTCGATCATGGTCTTCGGCCCCAGCCGCGACCTGCTCCACGTGGCCGACAAGTTCATGGAGTTCTTCATCGAGGAGAGCTGCGGCTACTGCACGCCCTGCCGCGTCGGAAACGTGCTTCTCCGCGAACGGCTCCGTCGGATCATGGAGGGCGGCGGGGAGCCCGCCGATCTCGAGTACCTCGAGGAACTCGGGGAGACCATCCGGGCAACCGCTCGCTGCGGCCTTGGCCAGACGTCCCCGAACCCCATCCTCTCGACCCTCGCCAACTTCCGCTCCATCTACAACTCGCTGGTCAAGGAGCCCGAGCACGGCCGCCAGGCGAGCTTCGACTTGCGGTCGGCCGTCAGCCAGGCTTCGGCCATCGCCGGACGGGAGTCCGCCCTCGTGTAGGCCCGAGCGTCCATCGCGTTCGAGCGTTCGGAGACCCAGGCAAAGGAAACGACCGATGAGCGACACCATCAAGTTCACCATCGACGGCATCGAGGTCGAGGCGCGGAGCGGCCAGACCATCCTGTCGGCGGCTGAAGAGGCGGGCGTCTACATTCCGCGTCTCTGCCACCACTCGGAACTCCACCCCTACGGCTCCTGCCGCATCTGCACCGTCCTCGCGAACGGGCGCCCCGTCGCCTCGTGCACCCAGCCCGCGGCCGCCGGCATGGTCGTGGACAACAGCTCCGAGAAAGTCCAGTCCTACCGCCGGCAGCTCGTCGAGATGCTCTTCGTCGAGGGCAACCACTTCTGCATGTTCTGCGAGAAGAGCGGCAACTGCGAACTCCAAGCGCTCGCGTACCGCTTTGGAATCACGGCCCCCCGATACCCGTATCTCTTCCCGCAGCGCGACGTCGACGCGTCCCACCCGGACATCTTCATCGACCAGAACCGCTGCATCCTCTGCGCCCGTTGCGTCCGCGCCTCCCGCGACCTCGACGGCAAGAACGTCTTCCAGTTCGTCGAGCGCGGCCCGGAGCGCAAGATCGCCGTCAACGCCGAGGCCCGACTCGTGGGCACCAACATCGACATCACCGACCGCGCCATCGAGGTCTGCCCGGTCGGCGCCATTCTCCGCAAGCGCGTCGGGTACGCCGTGCCCGTCGACCAGAGACTCTACGACCATCAGCCCATCGGCGCCGCCACAGAGACCAGCGGCGCCGCCGAGTAAGGACAGAAGCGAATGAGCAAACCGAAGGTCGCCACTACCTCCCTCGCGGGGTGTTTCGGTTGTCACATGTCCATCCTCGACATCGATGAGCGCATCCTCAAGCTCGTCGAACTCGTCGACTTCGACAAGTCGCCCATCGACGACATCAAGGAGTTCACCGGCCGCTGCCTCGTGGGACTGGTCGAGGGCGGGTGCGCCAACGAGGAGAACGTGAGGGTGCTCCGCGACTTCCGCGAGCACTGCGACATCCTGATCTCCCTCGGCGATTGCGCCATCATGGGCGGCATCCCCGCCATGCGCAACATGGTCCCTCTCCAGGAGTGCCTGGACGAGGCCTTTCTCAACGGGCCCACCGTTCACAACCCGAGCGGGACCATCCCGAACGACCCCGAGATCCCGCTCTTGCTCGACAAGGTCTACCCCTGCCATGAGGTCGTCAAGATCGACTACCACCTGCCCGGATGCCCGCCGCCCGCGGACACCATCTGGCAGGCCCTCGTGGCCCTGCTCGAAGGCAAGCCCCTCGAGCTGCCCTACGAACTCCTGAAGTACGACTAAGTTGGGAGAGCCACCTTGAGCACACAGAACGCACCAGGTCAGAATGGCGCGAAGCGCATCGTCATCGAGCCGGTCACGCGCGTCGAGGGGCACGGCAAGGTCACGCTCCTCATGGACCAGGACAACCGGGTCACCCAGGCGCGCCTCCACATCGTCGAGTTCCGCGGGTTCGAGCGGTTCGTCCAGGGCCGGCCGTTCTGGGAGGCGCCCGTCCTCGTTCAGCGGCTCTGCGGCATCTGCCCCGTCAGCCACCACCTCGCGGCCGCCAAAGCGATCGACCGCATCGTCGGCGGCGAGAACCTCACCCCCACCGCGCTCAAGATGCGCCGGCTCATGCACTACGGGCAGACCTACCAGTCCCACGCCCTGCACTTCTTCCACCTCTGCTCGCCCGACCTCTTGTTCGGATTCGACGCCGACCCGGCCATCCGCAACGTCATCGGGGTCGCCGCGAAGTTCCCCGACCTCGCCGTCCAGGCCGTCATGATGCGGCGCTACGGGCAAGAGGTCATCAAAGCGACCGCCGGCAAGAAGATCCACGGCACCGGCGCCATCCCCGGCGGCATCAACAAGAACCTCACCCTCGCCGAGAGGGACGCCCTGCAGGCCGAGATCGATCAGATGATGGAGTGGTCGCGCGGCGCGGTGAAGATCGCCAAGGACTACACCGTCGAGAACCTCGAGATGCTCGCTCCCTTCGGGTCCTTCAACTCGAACCACCTGTCGATCGCGACTCCCGACGGCGGACTGGACCTCTATGACGGGAACCTCTGCGCCGTCGACCAGGACGGGAACACCATCCTCGACCAGGTCGACCCCCAGGACTACGCCAACCACATCCAGGAGGAAGTCCGTCCCTGGTCCTACATGAAGTTCCCGTTCCTGACCTCGCTCGGGCCGGAGAACGGCTGGTACCGCGTGGGGCCCCTCGCCCGCCTCAACGTCTGCACCTCGATCGACACCCCCGAGGCGGAAGCGGCCCGCAAGGAGTTCAAAGCGGTCACGAACGACAAGCCCAACAACATCACCATGGCCTACCACTGGGCCCGCATGATCGAACTCCTGCACTCGTGCGAGAAGATCCGCGACCTCCTGGCCGACCCGGACCTTCAGGGAGACGACCTCGTCACGTCCGGCGAGCGCCGTTCGGAGTGCGTGGGCATTCTCGAGGCCCCGCGCGGCACCCTGATCCACCACTACAAGGTCAACGAGAACGACCAGATCACGATGGCGAACCTCATCGTCTCGACCACCCACAACAACGAGCCGATGAACCGAGCCGTCCGGCGCGTCGCCGAGGATCACCTCTCCGGCCAGGAGGTCACCGAGGGGCTTCTCAATCACATCGAAGTCGCGATCCGCGCCTACGATCCGTGCCTCTCCTGTGCGACGCACGCGCTCGGCCGCATGCCCCTCACCGTTTCGCTCGTCGACGCCGACGGCAACGTGGTGAGTTCAAGGACCAAGGACTAATGACCCAACAGGGCGGGATACTGCTGATCGGATACGGCAACCCGGGCCGCATGGACGACGGCCTCGGGCCCGCCCTGGCGCGCGCCGTCGAAAGCCTCGAGCTGCCCGACGTCCGCGTCGACACCGACTACCAACTCACGGTCGAGGACGCCGCCTCCGCCGCGGTCCGCGAGACCGTCATCTTCGCGGACGCAAGCGTCTCCGGCCCCGAGCCCTTCTACTTCCTGCCGGTCGCGCCCCGCGCGTCCGCCGACTTCACCAGCCACAGCGTCACTCCGGAGCAAGTGCTCGGCTTCGCCCGCGACCTCTTCCACTCCGACGTCGTCGGGTACGTGCTCGGAATCCGCGGATACGAGTTCGGGGACTTCCGCGAGGCGCTGTCCGAACAAGCGCAACGCAACCTGGAGGCCGCTACGGACTTCATCGCCGCCCTCCTCCGCAGGCGCAG
>CAZCER010000364.1:0-5645 GCA_964497385.1 uncultured Armatimonadia bacterium
CCGCCCTACCCCGAGGCCCCGGAGGGCGTGCGGGGCTGGTGGAGCACAGGTTTTGAGGGCCGGATGCTCTTCTACGATCCGGCGGACCTCGCCGCGGTGGCGGCCGGAACCACGGAGCCCCATGAGCCGCAGCCTTACGCCACGCTCAACATGGACGCGCACCTCTGGCATGTGACCTCCGCCCAGCAGAAGTACCATCTGATGGACTGCGCGTTCGACCGCGAGCGGGGCTTTCTCTATGTGTTGGAGCCCTTCGTGGACGAGGACAAGCCGATCGTACACGTGTGGCGGGTGGAGTAGGCGGTCGGAACGCCCGCAACCAGGGGACGCGGAGCGCGATGGATGTCCGCACGTCCAACACGCGTCCCGCGCGGAGTCCCTTGGCGGCGCCGGTCACTGCGCCGCCGTGCCAGATTGTGCGTGCGATCCCTTGCTCCTCCGAAAGGAGCAGCCTCGGCGGGGGAGAACGGGCAAGCGACGCTTGAGGCCGATTGTTGAGAGGAAGCGCCATGCCCCCCACACGGTTCTCCGCCGCGACGCGCGTCGCGAGCCTGACTCTCGGGCTGATGGCACCGCACTCCCTATTGCTGACCGCCGCTCAGGCAGCCGAGCCGGGGGAGATGGCGGGGTACCTGATCGTCGACCAGGAGCGGGCGCCGAAGGAGTACAACGCCGGCTTCTCCATGTATGTGGCGGCGTGGCCGCTGCAACAGACCTATCCGGGAAGCGACTTCCAGACTGGGCTGTTCGGCACCTGGATGTTCGCCCAGCACGACGCCGAGGCCCCGGACAGGATCTACTCCGACATCGAGGGCGGCTTGGGATGGTGGCGCGATACGCGCTTCGCAACGGAGACCCCGAAGTTCATCATGGGCGGGGTTGAGCTGAACTTCATCGCCTGGGCCAATGGCCCCGGGGCGGGCAAGGGACGGGACTGGTCGGACCCCCGGGGCCACTACGGGATAGCCCAACTCAGCTCCCGCGTCCTCTGGCCGCCGGACGGGCTGAACCTCGCCCAAGGAACGTGCGGCGAGTTCTTCGGCTACGGGTATCTCCCGCTGCCGCTGACCCACCCCAAGAGCGTCACGGCCGGCCAACCGATCCCGACGGGGAACCACTGCTGGACCCTGTTCCTCAACACGCGGAACTTCAAAGGCCCGGTTGCCTTCTTCACCCCGTTCTTCTGGTCGAGCCCGACTATAGAGCGTCCCGATCTGGCCGGCTTGTTCCTCGACAGCAGGCCCTCGGAGCCCAACCGGGCGCTGCAGATGGAGACCCAGCACATCCCCTGCGTACAAGGAGTGAGCGACGCCGGAGACACGTACGTCCGGATCGCTCCCACGCTGTTCCCTGCGGAGGAGGAGGGCGTCTCCTCGCTCGTGCACCGGATCACGTCCTATGACAAGACGGCTCTGTGGGATGCGGTGCAGGCTTGGTTTGACGGGGGCGCGGCCGCGTCCGGAGAGCTGGATCCGGCGGGCGCCTATGTGCACGCTTTCACGGGGCGCGGAGGAGCGACCTGGAGAGCGTACTCCTTCGACACTCCGGACGACGCGCGCGCGCCGATCGCGTGGGACTCCTTCGCCGCCCCGCTGGCGGCGGGGCCGGAGACGTTCGCCTACCGCTGGGACGAGGGCGCCGTCACCTCCGCGGAGGTCGCCGGACGCTCGGTCGTCGTCCTGCCCGAGTACTATCGTCTTGAGCGCGACGACGAAGGCGCACCGCGCTGGGCGCCGGTGCGCCCCGAAGAGGCGCCCCCGGAGACCGGCCTTCGCGATGTGACGTTCGATCGCCCCGAGCGCGCGCGGCCGGAGCCGTACGTCACTCCGGATGAGCCGACGAGCTGTTGGAAGACGCCCGGACCCGTGGCCGGACCCCACCAGGCCCGCCTTGGCGACGGCAGCGTGGTCACCTACTACTGGTACCGCTTCGCCGACCAGCCGGCCCTTCAGAACGCCGACCTGACGGACGCGGAGCGCGAGGAACTGCAGGTCCGGGTGGAGATGCTGCACCGCGCATGGTCGATCGACCGGGACTACCTCGCCCCACCGTCCATTGGCGAACTCGCCGCATTGGATCCCGCCCTGATCGTGACTCCACCGGCCGGGCTCGAGGTGGGATACGTTCCGATCGCCACCCGCCAGGAACTCGCGGAGTAGCGTGACGGCAGGGGACCGGCTAGAGGGCGCGGCTTGGTCCTCCTCGGAGTCCGTCGCGCCAGGACAGTCGAGGTCCAGGCCCAGGACCCGTCCGTCCAGGTTGTCGCCCGAGTCGCCGTAGGAGACGGTCACCTCCTTGTGCGGATGCTGCTTCGTCGCATGGCGGTGCTCGGGGTCGCCCGTCGCGCCGTCCGCGACCTGAATGTCCGACGCGTCGCAGACCCTGATCTCGACAGAGAGGCGTCTACGGCCGCCCTTTCGCCTCATGGCCCTCCCGCTCGAGGATCATCTCCCTCTCGAGGTCGAATGCGCTCTTGCCCCGCTCGGGAAAGACGCGGAAGTCCACGGGGTCCTCCTCCAAGGGCGTGATGCGTTCGAGGCCCGAGCCGTCGAGGTTGTAGGCATGGATGTGCCAACCCGTGATCTTGTAGGCGGCCTCGGCGTCGCGGTAGTCGCTGAAGGCGCGGCGCGGCCCGTCCGGCGTGACGGCGAGGTCCTGGATCCTCAGGGGCGGACGGAGTGCCCGCAACCCGGGGGCGTGAAGCGCGGCGGACGATGGGGCCGGCCGCCGGCCTACTCCGTCGCCCCGTCCCCCCAATGGCGGACGCGCCGAGACTGCGACTCCCAGTCGAACGGCTCGGTCTGGTGCGGCGGACGATGACACGTCGCGCACGCGTCCCGCGCGCTGTCCGTCTGAATGCACTCGCGGAGTCCCGTGAGGGCATGGGTCACCCCGGCGCCGTGGCAGGTCATGCACGTGACCCCTTGCTCCTCCGAAGGCAGGGCCGGATCGGGGAGGCGCTCCGTCTCTCGGTACGCCTGCGAGTGGCACGATGCACACTCTGCGACCAGCCGGCCCGCCCCGGCGAGCGTCTCCAGCGCATGAGCGTGGGGTGAGGCGAGCCAGGTCTCGTATGCCTCGGGGTGACACGCACGGCAGTCCGCGGCAAGCGCGACGCCCCTCTCAGCGAGAGGCGCGTCGGGGTCGACCGGCACGGGCTGTGGGCCGCTCTCGCCCAACAGGACCTGCTCGTGGCGATAGTACTCCTCGGCCACGCGCTGGACCACGGGATGTGGGGGCGTGGCATCCGTGACGGGCTCGGCCACGATCTCGGCGCGAGCGAGGCGCCCCTCGGTCGCCGCGTACCGCACGGCCACGCAGTACTCGGCATGCGCGGCGCCCTCGACATACGTAACGCCGTCCGCCTGCGCCGAAACGGGCGCACGTCTACCCGCAGGTGGGCCGAGGACGAGAACCGGGGCGTCGTAACCGGCCGCGAGGGGCACGTCAGTCGCTGCGTCAAGCGCGTCCTCCGACGCGACGAGTACATGGAGGTCGGCGCCCCCCGGGCATGCGGGGAACTCGCGGTCCGCAGGCATGTGGCCGACTCGAACCACCCAGCCGCCTGCACGCACCTCAGATGCGGCGGCCCCGGCGTCATCGCCCGGGAGCGCGAGCAGCCTGAAGTCGTGTTGGCCGGCAGCCTCCAGCACTCCCAGCGCGACATCCGCTGGTTCCGCGACAAGGAGGTCCAGTCCCGTCTCGGCGTAGGCACGGAGCACGTACGGAAGTCGTACTGCGGTGTCCGTGAGCGGACCTCGGGCGATGGTCAGCGACTCACCGCCCGAGGCCCGAACCGAGTCGGCGATGGCGGCCCAGCCGGCGAGCCCGCCAGCCTGTCCGTCATCGCATCCGCACGGCTGCAGGTAGCCGCCGAGCCCCGCCGAGTAGAGAACAGTCAGGGCCGGCGGGGGTGCGGTGTCGACCGGCGCGGCCGCGCCGACGGTGAGCGCGGCGCCAAGGATCAGGACCGCCACACACGCCCCTCGCGCGGGCTCGTAGCGCTGAGGGAACACGGCTCCTCACTCCGCCTCTTGGGCGTGCCCGGTGATGGGGATCACGAGCTTCTCTTCGCCCGGGACATCGGTCTCGATCGTGATCTCACCCCGGATGGGACCCACCTGGTCCGGCGTCGTCCGCACCTGCAGGACGTACGCGTCGTCTGCTTCGACGGGGCCCGTCAGGAGGAACTCCGGGCCGCTCACCGACGCGTTGCGGACAGAGAGTGGGACCCCGTCGGTACGTCTGACGCTGACGTCCGCTCGGGCCTCCTTGCCCACCGGGCAGAGCCCGACGAATGCGGCGGCCGGAACACAGCGAAGCACTCCGGTCACCACAACGGTCGTCGGGATCTCCAAGCGCGCCGGGGTCGCGACTCCTGTGCGCAGCGACAGAACGCCTTCCGTGTTGCCCGTCGCATGCCCGCTCGGGAGCGACACACGAACGCGGTACCGCCCGCCGGCCTCGGTGAGTTCATCCTCAACCAACTCGGCCGAAACGCCGTCCATGTCCGTCGTGAGGTCGGACAGCGCCCAACCGGGCGGTGTCTCCAGCCTGACCGTCGCCTCCCCGCCGTCCCTGGCGCTGCCAGCCACCACCAGCTTGTCTGGTGTCACGTGGAGTTGGCGGGGGATGCGGGCGCGAAGGACCACGGGCCGCTTTGGCCAGAGAGCGTCGTTGGTGTCCAGTAGCGCGTAGGAGACGCTATCGCCCCCCAGCCCCGCCTTCATGCGGACAGGGACTGTGGTGGACGCTCCCGCGTCGACTGTGATGGCGGCTTCACCAGCAACCGTACAGCTACACGAAACATAACTGACGCTGGCCTCAAGCGAGGCGTCGCCGCGGTTCTCGATGGTCAGTCTCGACTCCACAAGGCCCCCGACGACATCGCCGCCGAGGTCGCAGATGCCGACCTCGGCCATGCAGGGCCCCGGGGCAGCCTGGTTGGCCATGATGGCGGCCTTCCCTGAGTACTTAGCGAGGAACTCGTCCCAGGCCAGGATCTTGGGACCGCTCGCGTCCCAACAGACGACGTCTCCACCAGGCACTCCCCCGACGCAGACGGAGAAGTGGGTGCCTTCGTCACTCTCCAGATGCACGACCTTCGGCCCGCGAAGGGTCACTATCTCGTCGGCCGACGCCGCCACCGCCTGCGTCCGCAGGCCCAGAGCGTTGAGGCACTCGACGACCGACGCGAGCGACTCCGTCTCGCTTCCGCACGTCGTGGTGATGGTGGCCCAAACGTCTGCGGTGACAGGCAACCCGCTGAACCGAGCCATCGATGCGACCGCGTGACCTCCGCAGCCGACGGGCACTGGCGGGGCGGACGCCACCGAATTCGTCGCAAGGCCGAGCCCGAGGAGCAGCCCGATGCTCCCGGTGCCTGTGCGTGTGCCTGCCCATTGACGCAGGCGGGAGCTGCGGCGGGATTCAGACTGGGCCATCACTCCATCGCCTCCACTGCCTGCTTCAGCTCTTCGCGCAGGTGACTCGCGAGTTCCTTGCGCTGCGCTGCGGGGGCCGTGAACAGCGGGTCGTCCATGCCGAGGACGAGCGTCTCGATACGCTTGGCATACCAGGCGCCCTCTGGCCAGAGCTTCCCTTGATGCCGGCTCCAGGCCGCTACGACGCCGTTCGGGAGCCGG
>CAZCER010000365.1:0-2687 GCA_964497385.1 uncultured Armatimonadia bacterium
GGTCACGAGCCCGGCGGCGTCGACGGTGGCGACGAGGGGCGCGTCCGTAGTCCACTGCCACGAGTCGGACACCAGAACCGCCGAGGCCGCGGCGTCCAGCGCCGTCGCCGTGAGCTGCGTGGTTGCGGCCGGCTCGAGTTCGGTCGAGGGCGGAGACACCGCCACGGAGGCCACGGTGCTCGTCAGGGCGAGCGTGACCGCGCTGGTCTTCCCCCACTGCACGGTCTCGAGAACCGACGCCGAAGCTTGCACGACGCCCGTTCCGTCCTCGTTCGGATGCGCGCTCGCGTCGATCCGACAGAGCGTGCCTCCGGCGATGCCCGCTACGGTCGCCGTCGGCGCCGTCGGCGTGAGGGTGACCTGCCCGAGTTCCGTTCCATCGGCCTCACGCGAGACAACGGCTTTGACGCATTGGGTGGCGGTTGTCAGGGAGGCGGAGGCTTCGGGGAACCGCACGGAAAGCGCCAGCGCGCTCTCGCTCGCATCGGTCACCGTGACGGCGCACTGGCCTTTGACCGGCCCGACGGCGGCCACGACCGTGCAGACGCCGGTCTTGGAGCCTGCGGAGAAAAGGCCGTTCTCATTCACGGAGCCGGCCGTTCCGAGAACCGTCCATGTCGGGGTGAGCGCCATCGGCTGGCCGTCGGTGTCCGTCACGGTTACGGTGCAGGGCCAGGTGGAGTTCAGGCCCACGCTGACCTCGGCCGGGTTCACGACAACCGAGGCGATCCGGTCGACGAGCGCGCTGTCGACGACGGTCGCGCGGACCGACGGTTCAGCGTCCTCGGCGACCGTCAGTTCGGCCTCCATCGGGGCGAGCCCGGAGCCGGCCGGCGGCGTGATGGCCAACGTCACATCGCCGGGCGTGACGCCGGTCAGCGTGAAGGCGCCCGACTCGTCCGTATACGTGTGGACCTCCGCGTCAGGGCTTTGTCGGTCCCCAACGGCAAGCCCCTGCGCCCCGACGGGGACGTACACGTAGGCGTTGCCGATGGGCTGGCTGGGGTCGCTCGCGTTCACGACGGAGCCGGTGATGGTGGCGGTGGGGCCTCCGCCGCCTCCGCAACCAGCGACAAGGAAGCCAAAGGATGCCATAGCCAGGAGCGGGATGAGGATGATGCGTAACCGCGGGTGTCTGTTCGCCAAAGCGATCCCTCCAAGTCGTCTGCGTGCCTCTGGAGTCTTCGCCTTGGCTCCTTACCCTCTTCTGCGCTTTTGCGCTCCAAGGGTCGTCGGCGGGGCGACGCGCCGCCGCCCGGCCGACGGGAGATCAGCGCGTCGATGCGGTCATGACCACGGGGAACGGGGCTTTGGAGAGAAGGGCCGCGACCGCGAGCTTCCGGACGGCGGGGTCGGCGCACTCTTCGCGGCGGAGCAGATCCGCCAGCTCGAACGCGAATCGGATGGAGGCTTCCTTGGAGTTCAACAGCTTGGCGAGATGCACGGCGGCGCCGGGGGCTTGCTGCATGAGCGCAGCTCCTTGGTCGAGACAGCGCCGAACCGGTTCGCCGCACCGACCCGAACAAGGCGGCCCCGAGGCTGCCAAAGGGGGGCGGACGGCTGACCTGGAAGCGAACTCCCACCCGCGAGGAGCGCTGTCCCTGAAGATGCGCGCCGAGCCGTCTCCTGGCTTCCGGATCAGCCTACTTGCCGCACCTTCCGGGCTGAAGGCCCGTGGCCTAACGCGGCGTTCGTCCCCGGTCACAGTTGCGGGGCAGCGACGGACTTGCACCGTCTTCCGAGCCTCAAGGCTTTCTACTCGGCGTCTCCCGTCCCTTCGGACGCCCTGCGGAGACTCCTGCGTACGCATTCGCGCAAGAACGCGAGCGATGCTCCGTTCTCGCTGTCGAAGTCGCTCCAGGAGCACTCAACGGACAAGCGGCCCGCGTAGCCGATGGCGCGCAAGGCGGCGAGGAGCGCGTGGTGGTCGCGCTCTCCCGCACCCGGGGGCTTCCGTCCGACGTCCGCGGTGTGGACGTGCGCGAGCAGCGCCCCGGCTCGCGCGATGGCGTCGAGGGAGTCGCCGCCCTCGGCCATGTGGTAGTAGTCGGCCAGGACGCGGACAGACGGGTGGTTCACGCGCCGCACGAGGTCGGTGGCCTCGTCGACGAGGTTGATGATGTTGGACTCGGCAGGCCGGAGCGGCTCAACCGCGATGGCGACTCCGTGCGCGTGAGCGATCGGTGCGGCCGCGGCGAGGAACTCGGCGATCTGCTCGAGCCCGCGTTCCTTGGACCAGCCGTCGGGCAGATTCCGTGCGCCTCCGCTGCCGAGGACGACGACGCGCGCTCCCACCTCGGTCATCCGGTCCATGGCGCGCGAGACATAGCCGAGCACGCCGGCGAGAGCGACATCCGGCCCCGTGATGCGGTGGGCGCCCGGGAGGAAGCAGTTGCACGCCTCCACCGGGACGCCGGCGATCGCGTCGCGGACGGGCGCCCACTCGGAGTCGCTTCCGTCCGGCGCGAGAGCCCCCACGCCGAGTTCGACATAGTCCCAGCCCGCCTCGGCGGCGGCGCGGACGCGGTCCAGGCCAACGCAGACTCCGAGCTTCATGGTGGATGCCTCCACTTCGTTCGTCGGAGTTCCGCGACGCCTGTCTCCATCCCTGTTCAACGAGGCAGGGCCGGGCTATGGGGCGCCCGAACCTGGGACACTGCCCCATCGTGCGGGCACACCCATGTCCC
>CAZCER010000365.1:2697-5635 GCA_964497385.1 uncultured Armatimonadia bacterium
GTAAGCCGTCCGCGAAGAAACAGGCCAGCGCCACCCAGTTACCCTACTCTCCTCGCGTCTTGCGCGCGCCGGGTTCGGAGAGAACCTTCACCGGTGAGCACCTCGCCGAGATCGCTTTCCCCCTTGGGGGGATAGGGACCGGTTGCGTGTCACTCGGCGGCCGAGGCGAACTCCGCGACTGGGAGATCTTCAACCGGCCGGGGAAGGGCCAGAACCTGCGCGCTTTCGTCGTCGTGTGGGCGAAGGCGGCGGGCGAGAAGCCCGTGTGCAAGGTCGCCCAGCGCGGGCCGCTTCCGCCGTATTCCGGGCACAGCGGTCTTCCCGCCGTTTGCGGGAACGGTCTGCCTCCGTTTCGTGAGGCCGCGTTCCGAGGCGCGTATCCGATCGCCAATGTTGAACTCCAAGATGATGCGTTTCCGCTCGCGGTGAGCGTCACCGGCTTCAACCCCTTCATCCCGTTGAACCCCGAGGACTCCTCGCTGCCGGTCGCGATCCTGAAGTACACGCTCACCAACGCCGGCAAGAAGCCCGTCCAGGCAACGGTGTGCGCGACGCTCCCGAACGTGATCGGCACGGACGGGATCGAGTTCCGCGGCCCGAACATGGGCGGCTGCGTGAGCGAGTACGTCGAGTCGGACGGCTGGGCCGGGATCCGCATGTCCTCAACCCGCGTGGAAGAGAGCGACGATCGGTTCGGCACGCTTGCGCTCGTGGTGCTCGGCAAACGCTTCACCCACACCTGCGCGTGGCGCAAGGAAGCCTGGTGGGACGACTACCATCGCTTCTGGGACGACATCGCCGCGGACGGCAAGCTCGACGCCTACGACCCGAAGGAGCCCTCTCCGGAGGGCGTCGCGCCCACATCGTCGCTCGGCGCAGCGGTCACCGTGAAGCCCGGCGAGACCGTCACCGTGCCGGTGCTCATCGCGTGGCACTTCCCGCGTCGCACCAACATCTGGAACAAGCAGATGTGGAACCACCTCGACGACATCCGCGCCCTGCAGCTCACGAACCAGTACGTGACGCGCTTCGCGGACGCGTGGGCGGTGGCGGAGTACGTGGTCGAGAACCTCGATCGGCTGGAGGCCGAGACGCGTCTGTTCGCCGACGCGCTGCATGGCTCGACGCTCCCCGGGGTCGTCGTCGAGTCGGCCTCGAGCCAGATGGCCATCGTGAAGTCGAACACGTGCCTCTGGCTCGACAACGGCAACTTCCATGCGTTCGAGGGCTGCTCCCCGACCGTGGGGTGCTGCCCGATGGACTGCACGCACGTCTGGAACTACGAGCAGACGCTCGCGCACCTCTTCCCGTCCCTTGAGCGCACGATGCGCCGCACGGACTACCTCGAGAACACGCGCGAGAACGGGATGATGGCGTTCCGGACGCTTCTCCCGTTCGGGGTTCTGCCCGGGCAGGGCACGCGGTTCCCCGCGGCGGACGGTCAGATGGGGACGATCGTGAAGCTCTACCGGGAGTGGCAGCTCTCGGGCGACGAGGCGTTCCTGAAGGAGCTTTGGGAGCCGGCCAAGAGGACCCTTGACTTCGCGCTGACGGATTGGGATCCGAACGCCGACGGCGTGATGGAGGGCTCCCAGCACAACACGTATGACATCGAGTACTACGGCCCGAACACGATGGTCGGCACGTGCTATCTCGCGGCCCTGCGGGCCGGCGCGCTGATGGCCGAGCACCTCGGCGACAAGCAGGCCGCGAAGCGCTACGCGAAGCTCCTTGCGAGCGGCATGAAGAAGCTCGACGCGCAGTGCTGGGGCGGCGAGTATTACGTGCAGATCGTCGACCACGAGAAGCACACGAAGTACCAGGTGGGCAAGGGCTGTCTCACCGACCAGCTCCTGGGGCAGTGGATCGCGGAGGTCGCCGGGCTCGGGAAGCTGCTGCCCCAGGCGCGCATCCGCAAGACGCTCCAGTCCATTCTGCGGTACAACTTCCGTCGCGACTTCTACGACCACGCGAATCCGGAGCGCATCTACGCTCTTTGCGATGAGGCGGGGACGCTGATCTGCACCTGGCCGAAGGGCGGCCGGCCGGCTCTACCGACCGTGTACGCGGATGAGGTGTGGACGGGGATCGAGCACCAGTTCGCGGGACACCTGATGTACGAGGGCTTCGTGGACGAAGGTCTGAGCGTGGTGAAGGCCGTTCGGGACCGCTATGACGGAAAGCGTCGGAACCCCTACAACGAGGTGGAGTGCGGGGACCACTACGCGCGCGCTATGGCGAACTGGTCGCACATCCTGGCGCTCTCCGGGTTCCGGTACTCGGCCCCGGCGCGCACGCTTTCGTTCGCCCCGATGCTGAATGGGAGACGGTTCCGGACCTTCTGGTCCACCGGTGGCGGGTGGGGCGTGTACGAGCAGACCCTCACGTCCGCCGGGCTCAAGGCGACCGTCAGAGTCCTCTACGGATCGCTCACCGTCGAGAAGCTGGGCGCGTCCGTTCCCGAGGGTGAGAAGCTGAGGCCCAAGAAGGTCGCCGCGAAGGCGGGGAGCAAGGACCTGGCCGCATCGTTCGAGTCGGCCGACGGGCGCGTTTTCGCGCAGATGGCCGATGCCGTAACCATCGAAGCGGGGCGCTCGGTGACGCTCGTCTTCTCATAGCTGATCGCGCAAGCGTACAGGAAGAGGCCCCGCCGGCCGGCTCCGGCGGGGCCTCTTCACGTCGGATCGCGTCAGTTCGGCAGGATGACGACCGTTCGGTTCAGCTCCGGGGCGGTTGCCGGAACCACTACAGGTCTGGCCCCCACCGTGCGCGCGAAGTACTCCAGGTCACGACCCGCGATGTCGCTCGCGGGGAGTTCGCATCGGTAGACGCCTCGCGCCAGGTGAGCGAAGCGGACGCGCCGGTAGGATCCCTCGCCAAGCGGGCGCCAGTAGAGCGTGACGCCGGACACAGGGCGCTCGGAGAGCACCAGCGCCGT
>CAZCER010000366.1:0-4012 GCA_964497385.1 uncultured Armatimonadia bacterium
GACGTTCGTGACGATCCCCGGCAGTTTCATCCCTGGCCGCAGGTCCGTGAGTTCGTGGACGCCCTCGGCGAAGCTGAACGCTTCGAACGCGTCGCGCGGATCGCGCCCGGGCTTCTCGAGTTCGGCGAGGATGTCGCCCAAGGTCGGCAGGCCGACGGTCTCGCTCACGTAGCGCTCAGGCTCGATCTGACGGCGAAGCGCGGCCTCGCGAATGAGTTCATCGACTCCGCAGCTCAGATCCCGGGCCATCGACTCCACGACGTGGTAGCTCTCGGGATGCACCGCGCTGGCGTCGAGGGGGTTCTCCCCGCCCGGCACGCGGAGGAATCCGGCCGCCTGTTCAAAGGCCTTCGGCCCAAGGCGCGGCACGTCGAGGAGTTGCTTGCGCGAGTGGAAGGCGCCATTCTCATCGCGGTAGGAAACGATGTTCTTCGCAAGCGTCGGCCCGAGGCCGGCGACATAGGTGAGAAGCTGCACGCTCGCGCTGTTCACGTCCACCCCGACGCCGTTCACGCAGCTCATCACGACGTCGTCCAGGCTCTGCTTCAGGGCGCCCTGGTCCACGTCGTGCTGGTACTGCCCGACTCCGATCGACTTCGGATCGATCTTCACGAGTTCGGCGAGCGGGTCCATGAGGCGCCGGCCGATCGAGACCGAGCCGCGCACCGTCACGTCGTGCTCCGGGAACTCCTTGCGGGCGGCGTCGGAGGCTGAGTACACGGAGGCGCCGGACTCGTTCACCATCACGATCGCGACGCTGGCCGGCAGCCCGAGCCCGCGCACGAACGCCTCGGTCTCGCGGCTCGCGGTGCCGTTGCCGATCGCGACGGCCTCCGCCCCGAAGCGCTGGCAGAGGGCCAGGATCTTCGCGGCCGCCTCTTTCGACTTCGCCTCGCCGGTGTGCGGGTAGACCGTGTCGTGATGGAGGAGCTTCCCTTGCGCGTCGAGGCACACGAGCTTGCAGCCGGTGCGGAAGCCCGGGTCGAGGGCCAGCACGGGCTTGCGGCCGAGGGGGGCGGCGAGCAGCAGTTCGCGCACGTTCTCGACGAACACGCGGATCGCTTCCTCATCCGCGCGGCGCTTGAGTTCGGCCCGCGCCTCAGTCTCCATCGACGGCCCCAGCAGGCGCTTATAGCTGTCGTCGACGGCGAGAGCGACCTGCTCGGCGGCCGGAGTGGTGGTGGTCACGAACCGCGTGCGAAGGAGGTCTGTCGCTTCGGTCTCGTTCGGGGCGACGTTCAGCCGAAGCATGCCTTCCTTCTCGCCCCGGAACATAGCCAGCAGGCGATGCGACGGCGCGGTCGCGATGTCCTCGGCCCACTCGAAGTAGTCGCGGAACTTGGCGCCCTCTTCCTCTTTGCCCTCGACCATCGCGCTCGTGATGCGGGCCTTGCCCATGTACAGCTCGCGCATCCGGCCCCGCGCGCCCTGGTCCTCGCTCACCATCTCGGCGATGATGTCGCGCGCGCCGGCGAGCGCGTCGCCAACGGACTGCACGCCCTTCTCCTCGTCGAGAAACGCCTCCGCCGCGGCGGCCACATCGGTGGGCGGGTCGGTCTCCTGCGCGAACAGGAGCAGAGCGAGCGGCTCGAGCCCCTTCTCGCGCGCGACGGTGGCGCGCGTTCGGCGCTTCGGGCGGAAGGGGAGGTAGATGTCCTCGAGTTCGGCCATCGTCTCGGCCGCGAGGATCTTCGCGCTCAACTCATCGGTGAGAAGCTCGCGCTCCGTGAGCGAAGCAAGGATCGCTTCGCGTCGCTTGTCGAGTTCAGCGAGCTGCTCCAGGCGGTCGCGGATCTTCGTGATCGCGACCTCGTCGAGCGAGCCGGTGGCCTCCTTGCGATACCGCGAGATGAACGGCACCGTGCCGCCGTCGGCCAAGAGCATCGCCGTCGCGGCCACCTGCGCGTCGCGAATCTCGAGTTCCTGCGCGATCTTCCGAATGTGCGTATCGGTCATGGGGCCCCTTCGTGCATGCGTATTCCGGCGGGCGCGCGAACCGTCCCCGCCGCGCGGCTGATGCTACCCGCTTCGCGGGACCGGAACAAGGTCTTGACAGGCGGGGCGCCGCTTGGCCCGGGCAACGCGCGGCGCCTACTCGAGCACCTCGCCAATCACGCGGATGGCCGCGAAGTGCGCCGCCACGCCCTCGAAGTCGGCGGCCTGGAAAGCGCCTTGCTCCCGCGCGGCGTTGATGGGCTCCGTGCGGTCGGGCGCGTCGGCGAGGAGTTCCAGCACCACGGTATGCTCCGCGTCCTCGAGCCCGCCGGCGACATCGAGAGCGGCAAGACGGTAGTAGGTGCACCAGCGGTCCACCATGGTCCGTACGCCTCGGTCCTGCCCATCCACCGTGACGCGCACCTTGCCGGTGGCCGGACCCATGAGACAGAGCACGCTCGCGGCCGTCCCTCGGAAGCGGAACACGAGTGTCGCTCCGGGCTGCCGTGTGGTCCAGAGCCCATCCATGTGCCGTGCGCTGTCACGGACCAGGGGGCTGTCCTGGCCGAGCGCGGTCCACTCGCCCTCCAGCATCGAGGGAGCGATGGGAACCTGGTTCGCGTTCTCGTGGTTCCTCGGGTCGCGTGGAGCCGGCAGCGCGTGCGGCGCGGCCTCGCTCGGGCCCGCCGCGAGCGCGTCGAGCGCCGATCGCAGGCATTCGGCGTACAGGGCGTTTCCCCGCGCGGTTGGTCGCCGGCCGTCGGTCGAGACGTACACGTCTTCGCCGCCCTGCTCGCCGGCCGGCCGCACGAGCCGGTCCGGGTCGCTCGCGAGCACCGCGTGGCAGCCCATGTTCACGGTGGGGATTCCGTAGTGCTCGGCGACACGCTCATAGGCGGAGACGGCGGCGGGGCAGTTCCCCTCGGCATAGGCCGACTCGAACCCGTCGCGGTAGGCGTAGACGAAGAGGAGGTCGATCGACCGATCGCGCCGCCACGTGCGCCGCACGAAGCTCTCGACAATGCGCTCCAGATCGATCGCGTCGGCGTCGCGGTCGTCGGACGCGAAGTCGATGAGGATCAGGTCGGGGTCGTACCGCAGCACATCGTGCTCCAGCCGATAGAGGCTGAAGCCGCTCCCGCGAACGGCGTCGGTGACGCTCGCATCGAGGAACTCCGCGCGCACTCCTTGCTCCGCGCACCACGCGGGCAAGAGGGCCCGCCAGCCGTCGGCGTAGTGGATGCCACCCCCGAAGTAGGCGACGCGGATGGTCTCGCCCGCCATCGCCTCGGCGATCACGTTGGGGATCCCGCCGCGCACCTCGAACTCACTCGCCGGCACGGGCCGGAACTGCGGAGGCTGGTAGAAGCGCTCCGTGCGGAGTTCGCCGAGCGACTCGACGCTCGGTCCCGCGGCGGGCGGCCACGAGGCGCGGTCGGGGCTCTCGTAAGGCCCTATCTCGTCGATCGGGATTGGCTGGAAGCCCAGAGCGAGGGCGGGTGAGTCCGGCCGAAGGCGGTAATCATGGTTCGCGCGATCGACGAAGAGCGGGTCAGCGGTGATCGAAGTGGCGTCCGCGCCGGTGGCCTGCCACTTCTCCCAGGTCATCTGCTCGCCCCCGCTGAGGAGGTCGACGGAGACGCGGAGGTCGACTCCGGGCTCGTAGTGGATGCAGTTCGAGGACCACTCGTTCCTCGCGAAGTCCTCGGGCGACATGCGGAGCTGGTAGAGAGGCATCGTGTCGCCCCAGCCGTTCTCGCCGCGGAGCCACGCCGTCCCCTCGACCGTGTTGTAGACGATGTTCCGCACGAAGCGGACGCCGGACATCTCCTCGGGGCGCGTGCCGGCTATGTCCGCGATCTCCGGGTAGCGCTCAAGGTACGGCGAGCCCTCATTGCGTCGCTCGCGGAGGCGGTCGAAGATGGACGGCCACTCGCTCCAGTCAGGGGCGAGCATCCCGGCGTTCAGGGCGGGCGAGTTGACGAGGATGTTGTTCTCCCAGAGATTGTCTCGACCGCCGTGGTTGTGAAGGGCGCAGATCGGGGCGTCGTAGACGATGTTGCCGAAGACCTCGGTT
>CAZCER010000366.1:4022-5626 GCA_964497385.1 uncultured Armatimonadia bacterium
GTTCCGGTCGTGGGATCGTCGAGGTAGATGCCCCAGGTGAAGTGGGGGTAGCTGAAGGCGACCTTGCCGTCCCTGAGCGGCGCCCAGGAGTTCACCTTGCCGAAGCCGCCGAGGTGGTGGAAGAGGTTGTAGCGGATGACGTTTCCGCGCTGGGTCCAGTCGCGCGAACAGAAGTAGAGCCCGCCGGTGTCCGCCGACTCGAGGTTCACGTGGTGGACCACGTTGTACTCGACGACGTTGTCGTTCCCGGCGAGGGTGATGCCCGCGTGCGGCAGGTCATGGATGAGGTTGTGGCTGATGCGGTTGCCGACTCCGTAGACCGAGACGCCAGGTCGGTAGGTCTTCCAGATGGCGGCGCAGTGGTGGATGACGCAGTTCTCGGCGAAGTTGCCGCCGCCCTGGAGCGTGTCGCGATCGCCGCCGGAGATACTGACGCCGCCGTGACCGGAGCCCGAGACGTCGCAACCGCGCACTCCGGACCGCGCCCCGCCCTCGACGACCGCTCCCCAGCCGTCACAGTCCACGATCTCACACGCGGCGACGACCGTGCGGGTGCACCCGCGGAGCGTGACCCCGGCGTCGGTCGCGGCTTCGATGCGGAAGCCACGGAACTCGATGTCGGACGCTCCCTCGCACCGGAGCGCATGCGCGACCGTCCCGAGCACAACATCGCCCTCGCGCACTTCGGGGTCGGGAGGTAGGAACAGGAGCGTTCCCGAGGCACGGTCGAGATGCCACTCACCCGGCGCATCGAGGTCCTCACGCAGCCCCCGGACGACGTACCGGTCCCCGATGCGGATCGGGCACCAGGCGTCTTTCGCGAGACGGATCGTCCGCCCGGCCGGGTCATGGCTCTCAATCGGCGCGACGCTGAAGGCCCAGTCGTAGCCCGAGAAGATGGCGACCTCGCCCTCGATCGGGTTGGTCCAGGCGTGATGCTCATCCTCGCCGTAACGGAACTCGCGCTGGTTGGCGTCGCCCTCGACGGAAGCCACGTAGGCCCACTCCCCGCCATGCGGGTCCGACGGATCCGCGTTCGGGTAGCGCGCGAGGTCCATCCGCACGCCGCGGAAGCGCACGCCGCGGACGGTTGTCGGGTCGAGTCCGGCTGCCACGAGGTCGAAGCGGAGGAGCCCGCCCTCTCCGTGGGCCGGCACGGGCGCGGGAGCGCCGCAGACGAGAACGGGCTTGGTCTCCCCCACCCCACGCCACACAACAGGCGCATCGGATGCGCCGCTGTCCTCCGCGCCCAGCGCGAGCGGCTCGGCGAGGTAGTAGGTTCCGGAAAGCACGTTGACGATGGCGCCCTCGGCGAGACGGCCCTCTGCCCGTGCCTCCCGCAAGCGGTCCCTCGCGGCGGAGAGCGTGGCGAGCGGTCCGTCGCCCGCCGCGGGTGTCGCGAGTGCCCCGGTCCAGGCGTCGTTCCCCTCGGGCGAGACGTACAGCTCGAGCGGCGCACCTGCGGCGCATACGGCGGTGAGTGCGAGCAGCGGTGGGATCATGTGCATGGTGGAACGCATGGTGGCGCCTCCGTGTCGGGTCGGTAAGTGAGGCAGTTCGCGGGGCCAGGGGGACAGACCTGGCGGACGCGCGTGCGCGGCCCT
>CAZCER010000367.1:0-5621 GCA_964497385.1 uncultured Armatimonadia bacterium
CGATGCTCTGGGTGCGCTCGGCGCACGGTTGGTCGGAGTACCCCGCCAACACATCGGATGACACGCCGCGCCCCCCGGGCCGCGGGGTGGCGCGGTTCGCTTTGGGCGTCCCCAGGCCGGAACCGTCGCGACGGCGGAACGTCGGGAAGGGGAAGAGTCTCCGCGCCGACGGCGAACAGGACACCGGCTGGGCCGCCGGAAGATGACCGGCGTGCAGGGACGCGTGACGCTTCCTTCGGGGCTCGTCCGAAGGCGAGGGGTCCGATGCCAGCCCGCTTTCGTGATGACGAGAAGACCCGCCCCATGCACGCACCCGCGCCCTGCCCCACTTCTTCGCCTGTCCCATCGACCGCGCTCTCCGCCGTTGTCCTTCCGAGAGGATGGTGACACTGTGGTGTACAAGGGTCTCAAGTGGTGGCATCTGGTCGCGATCGTGGGATGCTCCGCCTTGGCGCTCTCCGCCGCTCTCGGGCCCGCGCAGATCCGTGGGGCGTCCCAGGCCCCCGACTCTGACGCTCCCCCGCCGCCGCTGACCCCGTTCGCGGCGTCGGAGGCGCTCGAGGCGCCCGCAGGCGACCTGGCGGTCACCTTCCACCGCCCCAACGACCAGGCGCCTTACCACGCCCAGGTCCAGATTGGCTTCGACGCTCCGCTCGCCCCCCTCACTGACGTGTCGGCGCCGCGGCGTGAGGAGGTGCTCTCGCACTTCTCGATCACCCCGACGCCGCCCGGCGTGTTCCGGTTGGTGGGCGACCAGGCCGTCGTGTTCAGTCCGGAGGCGCCTTTCCCCGCCGCCACGGAGTACACGGTCAAGGTGGCGGCGGGACTCACGGACATCCACGGACGCGAACTCCCCGAGGACTACACGTGGACCTTCAAGACACAGGCGCTGGAGTTCCAGCTCCGCGCGGCGTGCGGCGACGAGACGCCGCTTAGTCCGCACGTAACGCTCGAGAGCAACGGCCCCGTCGACGTCGGTTCCCTGCGCGGGGCGATCACGTTCACGGAGCTAGGGCGAGCCGGGGGCGGCGGGAACAACCGGGTGGTGCGTATGGCCTGGAGCGTCGAACCGGACAAGGACAACCCTCCGGTCCTCCAGGACATGAACCAGCCGCGGCGTTCGTACCGCTACCGCCTCATCGCGGGCGCGGCGCTGAAGAGGAACACACGCTACCGCCTCACCATCGAGGCGGGGGTCCAGCCCGAATCGGGGAACATGCCCTCCGCCGAGGCCGTGACGGACGACTTCTCGACGTACGGCCCACTCGCTCTCGGGTTCGACTCGAGTGAGCGCGGCGGGCGCTGGCATCGGAGCGACTACTGGATCGAGGCCAACAACACGCTCGACCGGGACACCGTCAAGGACGCCGTCTCGATCGACCCGCCGGTCATGGGCGACTGGTTCTGGGCCGAAGAGGGATCGAGCGCCATCTACCTCGCTGAGGGGGAGCTGCGGCCGGACACCGAGTACACGCTCACCGTCA
Organism: uncultured Armatimonadia bacterium; assembly: GCA_964497385.1. GTDB lineage: Bacteria > Armatimonadota > Zipacnadia > UBA1398 > UBA1398 > CAZCER01. The sequence continues at coordinate 1,485 of CAZCER010000367.1, forward strand.
ACCGCGAGCTGCGCGACATCTTCGGCCAGAGGCTCTCGCGCCCCTGGACCCACACATTCCAGACCTCGCACCTCTGGCCGCGCATCGAGGTGCGCGAGGGCGTCTCGCTTCTGACCACCGAGACCGACCCCGTTATGCCGTTCCGCGCCGTGAACCCCGGTTCCGTGAACGGCCAGTTGCTGCCCCTCACCGAGGAGCGGCTCGTGAAGTGGTGTTGCGGGTGGAACCGAGACTCGGCCGATGAGGTGTTCGCGGACCATGCCGACGACGCGCTGGAGTTGGCCTACGCGTACGGGGAAGACGCTGTCGAGGTCGGCGAGGTCGACCTTGGCCCCGTCCTCGGCGCCTCCCCCGTAGGACTCGCCCTTTTTCGCCTTGCGACGACCAAACTGGACGATCGCTACGAGCCCGACGAGCCGGTCGTGCGCTCGGGCGCGCTCCTGCGCACGAACCTCGGCGTGCACGCGCAACTGCTCCCCGACGGTCTTCGCGTCTGGGCCGTGCACCTGCTCGACGGCAGCCCCGCATCGGATTGCCCGGTCACGGTCTACCGTCCGGGCGTCTCGTCGGAGACGGCCGAGGTCGTGGCGCGCGCAACGACCGATGGCGACGGCCTCGCCCAGGTTTCCGCCTCGGAACTCACCGGCAAGGCCGCAGGTGAGGCTTGCGTGGAGGAGGACCAGCCGTTTGTCGTCATCGTGCGTGAGGGCGACGACCTCGCCTATGTGAGCGACCGTTCGTGGCTTGGGACGCGCGCCTACCTTCCCTGGGATGTGGTGCGCCGCGGCTGGGACGACATGGATGTTGCGGCGTTGGGCGAGGTCTTTTCGGACCGCCAACTCTACCAGCCCGACGATCAGGTCCGTCTGAAAGGCGTCGTCCGCTACCGCCGGCACGATCGGCTTCTGGTTCCGGCCGGAATCGAGTTCGCCCTGGAGATGTACGACCCGAGGGGCGACACGCGGGACCTCGGGACCGTCACGGCGGACGAGTTCGGGGCTTTCGAGGTCACCGTCGACGCGCGGCCCGGCGAGAGCCTCGGCTACTACTCCGTCACCGCGAAGTCCACGAGCCCCTCGCTGGAGGTCTCCGGCCACTTCCGCCGCGCGGACTTCAGCCCGCCTCGCTACAAGGCGGAACTCACCACCGACCAGGCGCTCTACTTCGTTGGGGACACGATCGAGGCCAAGGCCAAGTCCGACTACCTCTTCGGGGCTCCGCTCGCGGGGGGCGAGGGCGTGTTCCATGTCACGGCCGAGCCTACGAGCTTCCGCCCCGAGGGCTGGGATGCGTTCGCCTTCTCCTTCCCCGACTGGGTGCTCAGCGAGATGGAGGACCGGGAGTCGCCCGAGCGCGATCTCGTGAAACAGACCAAAGAACTCGACGCGAACGGTGAGGCAACCCTCTCCGTGCCCGTCGTGTCCGAGGACCCGCCAACCCCCATGGCCTATACGCTCGCCGTCGCCGTGCATGACGTGTCAGGCCAATCGGTGGGAGCGTCCCAGACGGTCACGACGCTGCCCCACAGACAGCTCACCGGCGTGCGCCTGAAGCGTTCGTTCGTCGCCGCCGGCTCGCCCTGCTTGGCGGACGTCATCGTCACAGACCCGGACGGCCGCGCCCGAGCGGGCGTCGGCGTCCGGCTGGAACTCCTCTCTTACGAGTGGGTCGCGAAGAAGGTGGAGCGAGACGGCGAGATCGTGCGCGACTATGCGCTCGAGACCAGGGTGATCGCGACAACCGACGCGACGAGCGCGAAGGAACCGGTGACGGTCTCCATCACACCCCCCGCGGCGGGGGAGTACCTGGTCGTCGCGCGGTTCGCCGGCCAGGCGCCGACCGGCACGGAGGGCGCCGGATGGCTCTACGCTTCCGGCCGCGCGGACGGCTCTCCCACGGCTCGGGAGTCGCGGGAACTCGACCTGTACACGGACAAGCGTGAGTACCGTGTCGGCGACGAGGTGGAGGTCGCCGTCGCGTGTCCGTTCCACCGCGCCAGGATGCTCGCCACCGTCGAGCGCGAGAAGGTCTTCGCCCAGGAGTGCGACGCGGTCGCGAGCGAGGGGGCGACGTTCCGCTTCCGTGTGACGGAGGAGATGATCCCCAATGTGTGGGTGCAGGTGAGCCTCGCGGAGACCGATCCTGACGACGGGAATCTGTACGACGACCCCGATCACCTGCCCTATCGAATCGGCTTCGCGAACGTGCCCGTGAGCCGCGATCCACACCGGCTGAAGGTCGATGTGAAGCCCGAGGACGAGGAGTGCGGGCCGGGCGCGGGGACGTCGGTCGGCTTCCATGTGGAGGACGCGACCGGGCATCCCGCGCAAGTGCAGCTCACGACGATGGTCGTGGATGAGGCGATCCTCCAGATGACCGGCTACCGCCCTCCGGACCTGGTTGAGTCGATCTACCCGGACCGGGAGCTGTCTCTCGACCTCTTCGACAACCGGCCTCTGGTCATCCGAACGGGCCGGAAGGTGGCTCCGCCACCGAAGGGATGGGGTTACGACGGCGGCGGCGACGGTTCGGGCGGCACTCCCGCAACCTACCTCCGCAAGGATTTCGCTCGCCTCGCCTACTTCGACGCCGACCTCCGAACCGATGCGAATGGAGACGCCCGTTGCCAATTCGAGGTCCCCGACTCGCTGACCACCTGGCGCGTGCTCGCGGTGGCGGTGTCGGCCGAGAACGACTTCGGCGCGGGCGATGCGACGTTCCTCGTGAACCAACCGCTCATGCTCTTGGGGCTCATCCCCCGCTTCGCGCGCGTCGATGACTCGATCACGACGGGCGTCGCCGTCAGCAACCAGTCCGGATCCGATGGGCAGGCGCGCGTCACCTGCACCCTCACCGAGGGCGGCGAGCTTCTTCAGGACGCCGCCGAGCCGCTCGTGGAGCAGTCGGTCGAGGTGGCCGACAACCGCACGGGCGCGGTCCGCTTCCCGAAGCTCGCCAAGGGGGTTGGTGGCTGCACGCTCGAGTTCGCCTGCGAGTTCGAAGGCGAGGGCGTTCGGGAGTCCGACCGGCTCCAGCTTCCGCTCCTGGTCCAAGAGCCCGGCTACTGGGAGACGGTGGCTGTCGCGCGCGAGGTGGCGGACGTGACCGAGTTCCCGATCGAGGTAACGGACGCCGTACGAGACGATCTTGGCTACGTCAAGGTAACGCTCGCATCGACCGCGCTCGGCAACATGGCCCCGGACGCGGAGTGGCTCCTCGAGTACCCCTATGGGTGCGCCGAGCAACTCTCCTCACGCCTGATCGGCATCCTCGCGTTTGAGGGCGCGGCCGAGCGCTATGGCATGGACATCGCCTCTCCGAAGCCTCTCGACAGCGCGATTCGGAGCGACATCGGCAGCCTGCTCGCCTGCCAGAAGAGCAACGGAGGCTTCGCGGCGTGGCCGACAATGCGCGAGGCGTCGGAAGCGCTGTCGGCCTACGCCGCCGTGGCGCTGTCGGAGGCGCGGGCCCGGGGCTATGAGGTCCCCGACTCCGCGCTCGAGCAACTGCGGCAGTACCTCGTGGAGCACAGCGGCGGGCGCTCGGATGATCCCCACAAGCTCCACCTCCAGGTGCTGCAGGCCCAGGCTCTCAAGGCGCTGGACCGCGAGTCCACCATGAACTATGGCAACCTCCTCAGCAACCTGGACAAGCTGCCACTGATCGACCACGTGCGGCTCGATTCACTGCTCTATCAGAACGCGGAGTGGGGCCCGCAAGCGGAGGCGCTCTTCGGGGAGATCAAGGAGAACGAGTGGATCACCGCGCGCGGCGCGCACCTCGAGGAGTGGCCCGAGGGGTACGGCTGGCGGTGGATGAACAGCCCCGACGCGCTCCTCGCAGCCGGCCTAAAGCTCGATCTGCTTGTCGCCCCCGAAGCCGAGCGGGTGTCTCGCACCGCGAGCACGCTGGTTCGCGCTCGCGAGGGCAAGCGGTGGCGAAACACCTACGACGCGGCGCAGGCGCTGGATGCTCTCGCCCAGTACGCCGAGGTGCGCGAGTCCACGCCGCCCGATTTCGTCGCGAGCCTCGCGCTGGACGGTTCGGACGCAGCCGATTACGCATTCCGCGGTTACGACTTGGGGCTTCAATCGCAGGTCTTCCCCCTCGCAGAGGTCAGTCAGGGCCAGCACGTGC
>CAZCER010000368.1:0-5615 GCA_964497385.1 uncultured Armatimonadia bacterium
AGCTTGTCGCCCAGTTCGCTGAAGAACGAGATGTCGGGCTCGTTCCACGGCTCCCATGCGACGATCCGCCCCTGGAAGTGGCTCGCGGCCTCCTTGGTGAAGCGGTACACGTCCCGAAGGTCGTCGGGGCAATGCTCGGCCCCGCTCTCCCGCGACCACTCCGGCGAGTCATGGAAGATCTGGTAGACCTCGACGCCCTGCGCGTGGAGCGCGTCGGCGACCGCCTCGTACCGCCCCCACTCGAAGCGCCCGCTCTCCGGCTGCGCCTCGCCCCACCGCAGGCGCTCCCGCATGATGCCGATGCCCGTGCGACGGAGCATCCGAGCGATGGGCTCCCACTGCTCGGGCGCCGAGAGCCACGCGATCGCGCCATCGACCGAGAGCGGTCCCGCCGGCGGATCGGCGTCCGGGGCCGCCGGTATCACGACCAGAGACGTGGATCCACCCTCCCACGCAAGCTCATAGTACCCGGGGGCCTGCGGGGGCGCCGACACGACCCCACCCACGCCGGTCCCGCTCCACACCTCGGCGCCGTCGTAGTCCGAGAGCACGAAGCGGACACCCGATGGGTCGCCCTCACCCACGGCAAAGGCGATGGGTTCCCCCTCCAGGTAGACGTGGCAGGGAGCATCGCCCACGAGCGTGAACTGGGGGGGCTCCTGAGTGGCGGCGAACGTGTGGGTCATTGCGAGGACAAGCAGCGCGGGCGGCATGGATGATCCCTCCGATGCTGTCGGTATGCGGAGGGCTTCGGCGCCGCAGGGCGGGTCACCTCGGCGGACGCCGCTCCGAGGAAGCATCTCCGCGCTCGTCGCGCGCCCGCGCTTCCTCCTCCGCGCGGACGCACCTCGGCACGCCATCCTCGTCCGCGAACATGCAGCGGTCCCGCGTGCACCATGCATCGCGGTAGGGGCACCGCTGGCGCTCCATCACAATCGGTTCCGCTGATTCGGACACTCGGGTCACACCCGTATCGGATAGGTTCCGTACCGCTGGCACGCGTCGTAGAAAGCAAGGATGTTCTCTAGCGGCGTCGAGGGCGTGATCTCGCTCGATGAACCGATGAAGTGCCCTCCGCCCGGCGCTGCCGCGCGGAGACACGCCTTCGTCGCCTCGATCACGTCCTCCACCGAGCCGCGCGGGAGCGTCTGCGAGCAGTCTACGTTCCCCACGAGCACCAGGCGCCTGCCATAGCGCCGCTTCAGGAGGCCGATGTCCATGCCGGCGAGGGGCTCGATCGGGTTCAGCCCGTCGATTCCCGCCTCGATCATATCATCCAGGACCTCCATCACATAGCCGTCCGAGTGGAAGATGACCTGATACCCGGCGCGCTTCAGGGGCTCGCAGCAGGCCGCGAGTTGCCGGATGAACGTCTCGCGGAGGTACTGCGGCGAGTACAGGAGCGCCCCCTTGTAGGCGATGTCGTCGCCGATGAAGAGCATCGGGCCCAGGTCCGGATTCGCCGCCGCGGCCTCGCACAGAGCGACCGAATGCGCGGTGCACTCCCAGAGGAGCCGCTCCACTTCGTCCGGTGCGTCGTAGAGAGCCAGGGAGAAGAACTCCACACCCATCATCCCGTAGGTCTGGTGGAACCCGCACCCGATGCAAGGCACGAACATCGTGTGGGGCTCGAAGAGCCGCTTCAGCCGCCGCTGCTCCGCCACCCACCCGACGTGCACCGCGTCCGGGTCCGGCGGGGGGACCCGAGCCGACCGGAGCGCCTCGAGGCTTCGGATGCTCCATTTCGCCCAATGCGTCCGGCCGCTGATCGTGGCCGCCGTGTGGTCGTCCGCCTGCCCGAGTCCGTCGGTGTCGTCCTCCGCGAACGTCGGCGCGAACCCGCGGCAGAGGTCGATCCCGAGGCCCGCGAACACCCGTTTCGTAGCCTCGGCGAGATCCGTGACGCCTGCGGCAAAGTGGTCGTACGCGGCCCGCGAGTCCATGAAGTCCCAGATAGGGACCCTATCCGGCTCCTCGTGGTGGAGCGACGTGAGGATCCGCTCCTCCACCTTGGGATCCAGCATGCGCGCCCCCGCCTCGTGAAACGCGATGTTTCACGTGAAACATTTGTTTGCTGCCACGTGCCGCCAGGGCCGGACCGGTCACCGCGCCCGACTGACCGTGACAGCCCCGGCGCTCCACTGGCTCGGCCGCCCCTCGGTACGGTCGGCGGAGGTCGGACTGACGCCATCCCGGCCTGTTCGCGCGCCGACCTACTCGGGGTGACCGGCTGGCGTGACCTGTGCGGCGCCTTGCCCCGCTCATGCCGAGTAGCGCCGGGCTGTGGCGCGTACCGAGGCAGGGCGGGGCGAGAACGACGCGCCTCTACGCCTCGACCCGAATCCGGTCCTCGCCGCCGAGTTCGACGACGATGCAGTCGTTCGCGTAGGTGCGCTCGGGAAGGACGATCAGCGTGTTCACCGGCTCGTCCCCGGCGGCGAACGGCGCGTGGTGCCATACGCCCGGCCGGACCGTGATGAGCGTGCCCGCAGGGACGCGAAAGACGCGGAGCTTCTCGAGCGGCGGCGGGCTTCCCGCGGGCGTGGCCGGGGCCACATGCATCAGTGTGTCCCCGTCGAGCGGAAGGCACGCCTCACCGGTCTTGGTGTGGTGCTCGGTGACGTCGATCACCAGATCGCGCTTCTCCACCCGGCACGTCGAGAGCGCGGCGCCGCCCGCACCCCCGAGATCCAGGATCGCCATGTCCCGGAAGAACTCGATCGGCGGAGCCCCGATCTTCTCCGCATCGGGCTCGACCATCCGCGCGAAAGCGCCGAACGGCGCGAACGCTTCATGCGTGAGTTCCTCTGCCCTGATCGTGCGCATCGCTTCCTCCTGTGCCCCCCGTCGCCGAAGCCGGTTCCGCGATCGGTCCGGTGAGTCCTCCAGAGCGCGGCCAAACCGGAACCGCGCCCGCCCGCCGCGCGCATGGACCCACCACGGACGCAACACGCCCCGAGGCAACCGCCGCCGTTATGGCCCCGAGCCGGATCAGGTCCGGAAACGAGCGACCACCTCATTCAGAGACGACGACGAGGCGGCGGTCTCCTCTGCGGCCGCGGCGATCTCCTCGGAACCCGCCGAAAGCTCCTGCGTGGACGCGGACGCCTCCTCGGACGCGGCGGCCAGGTCCTCGGAGATGCGGGCCACACCCTCGATGAGCCGCGCGATCGTCTCAGCCAATCGGGCGGTCTCGCCCGCCTGAGAGCCCACAAGCTGCGCCGCCGAGGCCGCGGCCTCGCGGCTCTCGGCCACGGTGTCGCTGTCACGGAGCGCCAGGCCGACGGCGTCGCGCGTCCGAGTGATGCCTTCGGTGGCGCGGCGCATCGCCGTAACGATGCGACCGAGAGCCTCGGAGGAGCGCGCCGCGAGGTCCGCCCCCTCGCGCGCGTCGTCGCTCCCCTGTTCCTGAAGCGCGACAACATCGTCGATGCTGGTGCGAACGTCCCGCACGATGGATCCGATCTCTCGCGAAGACTGGGCCGACCTCTCGGCCAGCTTGCGCACCTCCTCGGCCACCACCGCGAAGCCCTTGCCGTGCTCTCCCGCGCGCGCCGCCTCGATCGCGGCGTTCAGGGCGAGCAGGTTGGTCTGCTCGGCCACATCGTTGATGACCCCAACCATCTCGTCGATCTGCTCCGACTGCTGGGCGAGCGCCCGAACGCGCTCGGTCGCCGTCTCCGCGTTGGCCCGAATGCGCTCCATCCCCTCGTTCGTCTGACTGACCAACTGGTTGCCGTCCTCCGCGGCGGCGCGCACCGCGTCGGCCGCCTCGCCCACATCCTCCGATGCGGCGTCGATGGCGCGCAGGCCGTCAACCATCGCGCCCACGACCTCGCCCGCCTGCCCGAGCCCCTCGTTCATGTGACCCAGCTCGCGCAGCACCGCCGACATGGCCTCGCCTTGGGCCCGGACCTGCTCCATCACGTTGCCGAGTTCGGCCATCTGTCTCGAGGCGCTCGTCGCCACGGTCTCCGCGACCGTGGCCATTTGCTGGATGCCCGTGGCCTGCTCCTGCGCCGAGGAGGCCACCTCCTGAGACGCGGCCGCGACCGAGGACGAGGATTCCTGCGCCGTCTTCACGATGTCCTGAATCTGGCCCACGAACTGGTTGAAGCAGGCCGAAAGCTCGCCCAACTCGGTGATCCTGGACTCCGGGAGCCGCTGGGTCAGGTCCCCCTCGCCCTCCGCGATGCCCCGGAGCACGGCCACCGTCTCGCGGACCGGTGAGGCAACCTGGCGGGCGATCACGGAGCCTCCGACGGCCGCGAGCGCCACAGCCGCCACCAGGAGCAACCCCATCAGCATGTTGAGACGACGGATGCCGCCCAGCACCACCGCCTTGTCACGGGCAAGCACGACGTACCGATCCGACTCCGGCAGATGCTTGACATGGGCGATCAACTCCGCCGTTCGGCCATTGAGCGGGTACCGGAAGCTCACGTCCGAGTCCTTGTGGGCGGTCAGCGACGCGAACAGCCCCGCGGCTCCGTCGTCGACCGACGTGCCCGCGCGCTCGGGGTCCGTGTGGTAGAGAAGGTTGCCTTCGGCGTCGGTGATCAGCACGACCCCGTCGGAGCTGACGCTCGCGATCGTCTCCTGGAACTTCGACTGAGCTTCGGCCAGGAACGCGGCCTTTTCCGCCTCCAGGTCATCGACGTAGTTCCCCGTCCCCGGGATCCAGCCCCAAGGTTCAAAGTACTGCGTGTACCCGCGCTTGGGAAACGCCTCCTCCGATCCGGGCTTCGGGAACCAGTAATCGGTGTAGGCGCTGCCGTCCTTGATCGCGTTGCCGATCAGGGCCTCGCAGAAGAGGAAGCCGTTCTGATCTTTGAGGTCCTTGCGGTACATCCCCTCTTTCTCCGGCTGAGGAGGCAGCAACTGGAGCATGAACTCGTCGTTGTCGATCCAGAAGTAGCCGTTCTCGCCGTACTTCAGATCCCGGATCACGCTCTTCGCCGCCGCTTGCGCCGACGCGCCGCCCTGTCGATCGAAGTGCTCCAGGATGCTGATCACGGTCTCTACCTCGCTGCGTATGAGGTCATCGTAGTTGTTGTCGAGCGCTTCACCGAGCACCGCGGCGTCGGTCTCGAACTGCTCCAGTGAATCCGCGAGCTGCTCCCCCTGGGCGGCTAGGCCGCTGTGGACCTGCGCAAGGACCACGCCTTTGGCGACCAGGGTGGAGACCAGGCCGGCGGCGACAACGGCGATCACCACTAGCGCGGATGTGAGAAGCACGACCCGAGAAGAGATGCTGCCCGTGAAGCGTCGCATGACCCCTGCTGCCTCCGTTCGCACGCTCGCAAGCCCGGCATCGCCGAGGACTCACGAAGCACCGTCGCCCACGGTCTTCCCGATTCCCCCTCCCGGCTTCGCATCCTCGCGGCGCGGGTGGGCAGCCCCTCGATACGCCGGCCAACACCGGGCCGACTACCCTTCGACGGTGCTCAGGCCGGGCTCGGGGGGAGCGGGAGCGGCCGGGTCGGAGTGCTGAGCCGAATCGGCCCGGACCGGGGACGGTCCGGCCACCCCGGGAGTTGCGGCGCGTCGGAATGCTGAGCCGAATCGGCCCGGACCGGGGACGGTCCGGCTAGTGCGCCTCGCAGCGCACGGAT
>CAZCER010000369.1:0-2819 GCA_964497385.1 uncultured Armatimonadia bacterium
CTGGATGACGGGCTCCTCTTCGGCGGGCTTCTTCGTCCCCACGCGGACGATCGCGTCCTCGGCCGGCACGACCGGCGTCGTCGACGCCACCCGCCAGTCGACCTCCCGGTCGTTGCGGTAGGTGATGCGATAGACCACGCGCTCCTGCCCCGGCACGCCCTCGCGCTCGACGACGCGCTTGCCCTCCTCGAGTTCCGGGTCCTCTTGCTCTTGCTCCGTCGGGGGGATGTCGCGGATGTCGGTGCGGTCGAGTTCGTACTCGACCTCCAGACGATCGCGGCCCGGCTTGACGAGCAGTTTGGAGCCGTCCACCAGGGCGTCCAGATCCACGCCGCGGTTCATGAGCTGGAGGCGTTCGCGTGAAAGCCCATGCTTCTGCAGGACCGTCTCAAGACTCACGTTGGGGCCGATGAACTCGTAGACGTCCGGCGCCTTCTCTTCCTCGAAGAGCGCGATGAGAGCGTCGCGGCTTGTCTTGACGCGGTCGGGGGGGCGCACCTCCGAGGAGACCGAGTACTGGGTGACCACGCGCGCGGGCCCGACCTGCCCCGACAGATCCGAGTACCGGCCAACCAGCTCCTCCAGCGCGAAGTCGACCTCCTCGGCGCTCGCGGCCGCGACAATCGGCTCTCCGTCCACCTTGACGATCGCGGCGTCCATCGCAAGGGTGATGTCCGGGCACTGCTGGATCGCGCGCAGCGCCTCCATCTCCGTCATGGGCTCAAGACCGTCGCTGGCGGGCACGACCTGGATGACCGGCTCGGGATCCACCCGCACGTCGCCCTCGCGCACGGCCCCGCCTGCGGTCGCCCGCTGCTTGATCTGCGCGACCACCCGCTGCGCCGTCGCCTCGTCGCGCACGGCGATCTCAAGCGCCGTGCCGAACCGGATCGTGGCAACCTGGCCGCGCTCCACCCGCGCGAGCACCAGGAGCACCCCGAGCAGGACCACGAGCGGCACAAGCACGAGGGTCTCGAACAGCATCACGTTCCGGAGGCGACGCAGCCGTCTCTGATAGGCGCTGATCACGTCTTCAGAGGGTTCCTCCGTTTGGCCGAAAGGGGCCTCTGGGCTGTCCACTCCCGCGCCTCCTGCCGCTACCGGGGTCCGGCGCCGGGCTTGGAGTCAGCGGGCGACGCAGGCTTGCCGGTGGAATCCCGAGCCGACTTCGGCTGCCAGGTGACGGATTCCTCGGTGTCGGCCGGGGCCAGGAGGTTCGTCGGCACGGCGCCGGTCTCGAGGAACTCGAGCGCGGCCTGCAGTTGCTTGTCGCTTTCGGCGCTCAACTCGCCTCGGTTCAGAGCGATGAACTCCTCCATGGTCAGCGGCACGCGGAAGTCCGGTTCGATGCCGTCGCGGTTGATGTCGGTCTTGTTCGGCGTCAGGTACTTCGCCGTGGTGATGGACATCGCCGTCGTGCCGTTCGAAAGCGGGATCACGGTCTGAACGAGGCCCTTGCCGAAGGTCGTCTCCCCGATGAGCGTGGCGCGCTTCGTGTCTCGCAGCGCGCCCGACAGAATCTCCGAGGCGCTCGCGGTCTGCTGGTTCACAAGCACCACGATCGGGAACTCATACCCGCGGTACAACTCGGAGCGCACGAGGAGCGGCTTGGCGTTGCCCTCGCGCTCCTGAATGTAGACGACGGGACCCTCCTGAACGAACATCGAGACGATGTCGCGGGCGGCGTCGAGCAGCCCGCCCCCGTTCCCCCGCAGATCGATGATCAGCGCGCTCTCTTCGCCTTCCTCGAGCGAGGTCAGACCCTCCGACAGACGCCGGACGCTCTGTTCGCTGAAGGAGTCCAGCTTGATGTACGCCACGCTGCCGAAGCGCTTCGTCTCCACGACGGGCACCTCGACCTTGGAGCGCTTCACCTCGATCTGGATCGCGGGCTCGTCGAGATCCCGCACAATGCTGAGAAACACCGAAGTGCCCTGCGGCCCCCGGATGCGGTTCGCGACCTCGTCCACCGTCTCGCCCAGGACGCTTTCGATCGTGTCGGGGCTGTCGCCCACGCCCGCGATCAGATCGCCAGGCAGGATCCCGGCCTGCTCCGCCGGCCCGCCCGGAAACGGCCGCAGGATGATCACGTGCCGGATCTCCAGTTCCTCGATCTCGCCCGGCGCGAGAATCGCCCCGATGCCCTCGAGTTCGCCCTCCGTGACGCGCCCGAAGTCCCGAAGGTCCTCGGGGTCGAGGAAGCGGGAGTACGGATCGTCCAGAGCGTTCATGAGGCCCTTGGCCGCGCCGTAGGCCAGCTTGTCCTCGTCGGGGATCGGCTGGTAGTAGCGCTCGCGGACCCGGTTGAGCACCTGCCAGAAGGTCTCGATGGGGGTGAGGCTCGCGGCGTCGCGGTCCTGCAGAGCGACGAGGGCGCTCTCATTGGCGAACACGTCGCCCGGGAACTGCGCGAGCCGAACCTCGCTCCCCGAGCCCGGGGGGGTCCCGAAACGGCTCGCGAAGCCCGCTCCGGCCACGAACGAAAGGGCCATGAGCCCCAAGATGAGCGCGAGAACCGCAAGATTCGATGACCGCATGGGGCCTCCTTGGGGTCCCACCGCGCCAGTGTGAGCGAACGCCCACCTCCCGCGCGGGACCGCGCCTACTCTAAGGCGCCGGGCGCGGCTCCGTCCACCGCGCCGCCCGACGGCGGCGCGACGAACAACGCCCTTCACACGTTGGACACTTCGGCGGACGACTTAGTTCGGTGGGAGGCGCCCTTAGGGCAACCTCCACGGCGCGCGGTAGGGGCGGCTGAGAAGGCGGTCGGCGTGCGGGTCGTCGAGGAAGCGCTCGGTCTCGCCGTCCCAGTGGAGCGT
>CAZCER010000369.1:2829-5568 GCA_964497385.1 uncultured Armatimonadia bacterium
GGAGCGTGCGGCCCGTGTCGAGGGCGATTCCGCCGAGGAGCGCCGCCACCGTCGCGAAGTGGCCGAGTTCGACGTCGGAGTTCGGGCGCTGGCGTGTCTTGATGCACTCGAGGAAGTTCGTGTGATGGCTGTCCACGTCGATCCACGGGTCGCCGGTCTCGAACGTCTCCGGGACCTCCAGCGCCGCGGGCTCCACGATGAAGCTCCCGCGGTCCATGGTGAGCCTTCCCGCCGTGCCGTTGAAGCGCATGCCGTAGCCCTTTGTTCCGATGGGCGAGTTGTGGCGCTGCTCCCAGGTCACATTGCACGCGCGGAAACCGTAGTTGATCTCGATGTTCTCGTGGTCGTCGCTTCCGGGCACCCCGCCGTAGCTGCCGCCGATGGCCTGCACGGTGAGCGGGGAGTTCTCCCGGATTCCCCACAGCACGATGTCGAGGAGATGGACGCCCCAGTTCGTGAGTTCGCCGTTCGCGTAGTCATGGAAGGCGCGGAAAGAGCCGAACCGTTGCGGGCTAAACGGAACGTACGGCGCCGGGCCGAGCCACAGGTCCCAGTCGAGCCCCTCGGGGATGTCGCCCGGCGTCTCGGGCCCGGTCTGGCCGTTCGGCCCGATCCACGAACCCGCGCCGGTGATGCGCCCGAGCTTCCCCGAGTGCACCAGCCCAACCGCGTCCTGGAAGAGCTTCAGGGACCGCTGCTGGGTGCCGACCTGCACCACGCGGCCGTACCGACGCGCGGCCTCGACCATCGCGCGGCCCTCGCGAATCGTCGTCGCGAGCGGCTTCTCGACATACACGTCCTTGCCGGCCTGGCAGGCGAGAATCGTCATGAGACAGTGCCAATGGTCCGGCGTGGGGCTGAAGATCGCGTCGATGTCGGGGCGCTCAAGGATGCGGCGGAAGTCCTGGTAGGCCTCGCAGCGCCCGCCGACTTTCGCCTTGGCCGCCTCGGCGCGGGGCGTGTAGACGTCGCAGACCGCGACAACCTCGGAGTCGGTGCGCTTGATGAGGCTGTCGAGATGCCGATTGCCCATCCCGCCGCAACCGATGAGCGCGAGGTTCACGCGCTCGTTCGGGCCGGCCTGCGCCCGAGCGCGACCCGGGGCCGCCCACGCACCCGCGGCGATGCCCGCGATGGCCGACTTCCCGACTGCCGAAAGGAACGTCCTACGGTCCAGATCCCTGCGCATGGTGACGCCTCCGTTAGCGCGCGATGCGGTTCGCCAGAGGCTTCTTCAGGCGCGTGCGGTTCCCTTCGCGAGGTGACTGGCGGCATGTCGGGGGCCGGTTAGGGTCCTCCCGCTCCTCCGTCGCGGGTCCTCCCTATGCGGCCCCTCCGCGCGCCGTGCCCGGCGTTGCCTCGCGGCCCTACCCGGCCACCTGCGCCACGAGCGCCTCGCCGATCCGGCGGAGTTCGTCCGGGTCGCCGACCACCTGGCCCGAGGCGTCCACGTAGCCGGGCTCGCCGCGGCCCACGAGCACCTGGTGCGCGGCGGCGATGCAGGCGCCTTCCCACGCGAGGTCCATCAGGCGCTCCGACAGGGGGACGCCTCCGATGCACGCGGGCTGGAGGGGGATGAGTTCGAGGGTGTTGTGCTCGGTCCCGATTGTGAGCACGATGCCGGCCTCGCGGAGGGCCTCGGCGTAGCGCTCGGCGACCTCGGGCTTGTTACGGCGGGGGATGATCTGCGCCATGTGGACTCCGCGCGCACGGAGGTTGCTGACGAGCGTGTCCGGGTCGGTCTCGAACTCCGGGATCGGGTCCGCGCCATCAAGCAGCGCCGGGTAGCAGGGGATGCCGCCGAGATCGAGGATCAGGCCCTTCACGGTCGCGAAGTCCGCGAAACGCTCCTCCGCGTACGCCGCCTTGCCCGCCTTGAGAAGCGAGCTGCGAAGGTCGTTCTGGCACGCCACCGGGTCGGACGGGGACTTGAGCGCCTTGCCGGCCGCCTTCTCAAGAAGCGTCGGAACGTCTCCTCCAGCCGCGAAGATCGCCTGCTGCAACGCCTGGGCGAGATGCCGCTCCTGGAGGACTACCGAGTCCGCCTCCACCCCGTGCCGCTCGACGAGCGAGGCGACGATCGCGTCCACCGAGAGCGTGACGGGCACACCGCGGTCTGCCATCGCGGCGTTCACACGGTCCACCATCTCGGCCATGCGGCGCTCGTCACTCGCGCGGATGCCCGCAAGCCGCTCCTTGGCCCCGGCCGGGGGCTCCATGATGCGCGCGGTCCCGACGCCGCAGAGGTAGATGCGGCCGGGGTTGCTCGGGTCGTTCACACGCACCCCCGCGGCGGCGAGTTCATGGTCCGTGAGGATGACCTCGAGCCCGAAGACGGGGAACACGCCGCGCTCCATGCTGAGCCGCGCGAAGCGCTCGTAGACGCGGTAGTCGTAGTAGTTGCTCGCACAGGCGACGGCGAGGCCCTGGTCGGCCGCAAGGTCCGCGACCTGCTCGACGGTCTCGAAGGCGGAGAAGTTGGGCGGCAGGTGGAGGTGCGCGTTCTGCTTCTTGGCCGGCCCCGGGCTCGACGCGGGGACGACGCTCAGATGGCCGAACAGATCAGAAGACTTGCTCACAGGCGCTCACTCCACACACGGGACGCTGCCCGCCTTGCAGGCGGTGGGTGGATCATAGCACAGCCGTTGTACGGAGCGGCGTGCATCGTGCGCGGACGCCTCGCACTTGCGCATAGTATGGAGCGGCGGAATGGAAGGGTCCCGCGACGAATGAGCGGGA
>CAZCER010000370.1:0-5543 GCA_964497385.1 uncultured Armatimonadia bacterium
GGCGGCAAGTCAGCGAGCGAGTGACGAAGACGCGGCCTCGAAGCCGGACGCCGGTCGTTAGCCGGCTGGTTCGGAGGCCTGAGCGAGCGCGGCGCGAACCCTCCCGGCGATAGGGAGGCGACGCCATGCTCACGTGTCTACTTCTGTGCGGAGCCGCGGCGCAGGCTCCGACGTTGGCGGAGGCGGAAACGGCCCTCGACCGAGGCGTCGCTTTCCTGGTCGAGACCGTTGCCGCCGACTCAGGCGGCGGCTATCTCTGGTGGTACTCCGAGGATCTGAGCGAGTGCTGGGGCGAGGGCGAGGCGTCGCGCACGATGATCTGGCTTCAGCCGCCGGGCGCGCCGAGCGTGGGGGAGGCCTACCTGGAGGTTTGGAGGCTGCTGGGCGACGAGCGCCTCCTCGAGGCCGCCCGAGCGACGGGGCGCGCGGTCGCGGCGGCGCAGCTCGAGTGCGGCGGCTGGACCTACCACTACGACTTCTCGCCCGAGGGATCCGGCAAGTACGCCACCCGTCTGAACGCCGCGGCAGGGGACGGCGACGCTCGGTACAAGAGGGCCACGTTCGATGACAACACGACGCAGGCGTGCGTCCGCTTCCTGTGCGCCTTGGATGTCGCGACCGGCCAGACCGAGTTCCACGAGGCGGCCCTCGCCGGGGTGCGGTGTCTCCTTGACGCCCAGTGTGAGAACGGGGCCTGGACGCAGGTTTGGCCCGACCCGAGCGGCTACTCGGCCTGCTACACCTTCAACGACGGCGCGATGAACGACGTCATGGGCGCGCTTCTGTTCGCAGCGGACCTGTACGGCGACCCGGCCTACGAGGCGGCGGCGCTCCGGGGGGGTGAGTTCATCCTCCTCTCGCAGGGCGAACCGCCGCAAGCGGGCTGGGCGCAGCAGTATGACGAGAGCCTCACGCCCGTCTGGGCGAGGCGCTTCGAGCCCCCCGCGTGGTGTCCGCTCGTGACGGCCCGGAACATCGGCGCGCTGCTCGACCTGTACGAGCGCACCGGTGACGACAAGTGGTTGGGTCCGATCCCGGCCGCGGTCGAGTGGTTGGAGGCCTGCCGCCTCGATGAGCGGACGTGGCCGCGCTTCGTCGAGGTCGGCTCGGGCGACCCGCTCTACTTCACCAAGGACTACCAGCTCGTGAAGACGGACGACGATCTCCCAACGCACTACTCCTTCCAAGGCGACTACGCCACCGGCGCCCTGCGCCGGTGGGCGGAGCACCTCGCCGGCCGCGCCAAGCCCGCGCCGGTTCCGGAGGCCCCTGAGCGCACCGTCGAACGCCTCGCGAGTCAGGTGGCCGACATCGTCGGCGCTCAGGATGAACGCGGGGCGTGGGTGGAGGACGGGAAGATCCAGATGAGCGTTTCCGCCGCGAACGTGCGCACGCTCGCGCGGTACATCGCGGCTGCCAGGGCGCCGCATCGGCCGGCGCCGTTGGCTACAGCCCATGCTTCGCGAGCAGCCTCCGAAGCTGATCGTAGCTGAGGCGGAGTTCCTCCGCCGCCCGGCGGCGGTTTCCGTCACACGCGGTCATCGCGCGCTGGAGGACGGCGCGCTCGAACGCGGCCACGGTCTCGGCGAAGTCGCAGGAGGCGGCCGGCTCGGGATCGTCCATCGTCGGGGAGACGAAGGCCGAGGACTCGGGCAAGACAGCGCGGACGTGCTCGGCGTCGACGCGGGGGCCTTCGGCGCGCGTCGCGAGCCGCTCGACGAAGTTCTTCAGTTCGCGGATATTGCCGGGCCACGCGTAGGCGCGCATCGCGGCGAGCGCCTCGGGCGTGAAGTCGAGGAGTTCGACGCCGGCGACTTCCTCGTGGAACCTCCGGGCGAAGTGCGCGGCGAGGAGCGCGACGTCCTCGAGGCGCTCGCGCAACGGGGGAACCTCGATGACGTCAAAGGCAAGCCGGTCGTAGAGGTCGGCGCGGAACCCGCCGTCCGCGATCGCGGAGCGCAAGTCCGCGTTCGTTGCGGCCACGATTCGCACGTCCACGCTGATGGTCGCGGTCCCTTGAACGCGCTCGAAGCTCTGGTACTCGATGACGCGCAGCACCTTGCGCTGGAACTCGGCCCCCATGTTGCCGACCTCGTCGAGGAAGAGGGTGCCGCGGTCGGCGAGGTCGAAGCGTCCCACTTTGAAGGGCGCCCCGTCAAAAGCGTTCGCCTCCTGCCCGAACAGCTCGCACTCGAGCAGGCCCTCGGGGATCGCGGCGCAGTTCACCGTGATGAAGGGTCCCTCGGCGCGCGGCGAACACTCGTGGAGAGCGTGAGCGATGAGTTCCTTGCCGGCGCCGCGCTCGCCCACGATGAGCACCGAGCGCGGAACGGGCCCGAGGCGCCTCACCTTGTCGAGGACGGCCCGAAGCGCGGGGCTCTCCCCGACAATCCGGCGCCCGCCCGCGAGTTGCTCGCGAAGCCAGCGGTTCTCCGCCACAACGCTTTCGTAGCGCGCGAGTCGGCTCAGAGCCGCGGCGAGAGTGTCCTGTACGTGGGCGTCCTTCTCCAGGAAGTCCGTAGCGCCCTGACGCAGGGCCTCGACCGCGTCGCGGACGGAGCCTTTCCCCGTGAGGATGAGGACCGGGGTCTGCTTGTCGAGGGCGCGGATTCGCTCCAGCGCCGCGAGACCGTTCATGCGCCCGGCTCCGAAGTCGAGGTCCAGCACGATTAGAGAGAGGGCGTCGCCCGCCTCGACGTGTTGAAGGGCCTCCTCCGCGGTCGCTACCTCCACTGGGTCTCGCCCATGCTTGCGGAGGATGCTCGCGACCCATCCGCGGACCTCGGGCTGGTCGTCGGCGACGATCACGCGGCCGCTCATCGCGCGCCCTCCTCATCGGGAATCCGCAGATCGCGCTCCGTGTGCCGACCCATCTCGGCGACGACGGGGCCGGAGAGCGCGTCCGCGAGCGCCACGCGCGGTCGGAGAGGGCTCGCCGCGCCGCCCGCCTCGGCGGGCGGGAGAAGCAGGCGCGCCGTGGTGCCGACCCCCAGCTTGGACTCGAGGGTGATGGCGCCGCCATGGGCGCGGGCGATCTGCTCGCAGATCCAGAGGCCGAGGCCGCTGCCGCCCTGTTGCAGAGACACGCCCGGCCGCATGACGTCCCGCAAGCGGTCTTCCGGTATCCCGCGCCCCGTGTCGGTGACCTCGACGGAGACCCAACCGCGCCGGCCGATGGCGGGGCGCGATCGGATGGTGATGCGTCCGCCGGCGGGAAGCGCCGCCAGAGCGTTTTGGCAGAGGTGGATCAGCAGATCGCGGATGCGCTCAACGTCGACGCGCACGAGAAGCGGGCGCCGAGCGGGCTCGTGACGGACCGTCACGTTCCCGCCCGCCGACAAAGCCATCAGGGCCGCGGCGCCGGAGACCACCTCATCGATCGGGAGCGCCTCCGGCTCCCGCTGCGAAGGGCGGAGCAGGCCGAGGAACCCGCGGAGGTCCTCGTAGCTCTCCTCCGCGAGTGCGCGGACCGAGGCCACCCCCTCCGGACCCACCGCCCCTCCGACCGCGACGTCGCGCTCCAGAGCTTCCAGGCGTCCCGCGACGACTCCGACGCGGTTCTTGAGCCGATGCACGGCCTCGCACAGAACCGCGTGACTCTCCGCGACCGACTGATCGGACGACGCCCGCAGCACGCCCACGAGCGCTCGGCCGGGCGCCGCCGCCTCCAGCAAGCAGTTCTCGAGCAGGAGCGCGGCGCGATCGTCGTCCAGAGCGGCGCAGAGGCGCGCGATGTTCCGGACGGCCTGGGAGCAATCCGGGTCGGAGCGCACGGCCTCGGCGAAGAGGCGCACCGCGCCGTCGACGTCTCCCTCGGCCTCGCGGATCACCCCGAGGTTGGAGAGCGCCGGTGCGAAGCCGGGTTTGAGGCGCAGGCAGGCTTCGTACTCCGCCCGTGCGCGCTCAAGGCCTCCGGCGTCATCGTCGTAGCAGGCGCCGAGGGCGAAGTGGGCCAGATAGGCGTGCGGCAGCACCTCGGGGAACCCGCGGCTCGCCCGCACGGCCTCCAGTTCGCGGGTGGCCCGCTCCCGGAGCCGCGGCTCCGTCTCTTTCATGGCGCTCAGGAGCATGGCCAGCTCGAACCGAGCGTCCAGACGTCCGGGCTCGGACCCCAGCAGCGCCTCGAGCAGCCCCAGAGACTCCCGCTGATCGGCGGGCGAGCCGCGCATCTTGAGCTGGGCCAGGGCGAGCAGGGCGTCCCCGGCTCCGGGCTGACGCTCGAGACGCGCGCGCAGGTCGGCCGCCGCCGCCGCCGCGTCTCCGGCCAGAGCCCGGCAGACCGCCGCGTTGAGCGCGCAGCGCACGTCGCGTCCGGCCGCCGCGGCTGAGGCGAAACGCTCCGCCGCCCCGCGATGGTCGCCGGCGCGGTAGAGCGCTTCGGCGAGGGCGCGCATGGCAACGGGATCGCGGGGCTCGAGATCGACGGCCCGGCGGAGGTGCGCGATGGCCTCGAAGACATCGTGGCTGTCCAGCAGAAGCCGGCCGAGGGCGGCGTGGACGGCCGGGCACTCGGGGCACTCCACGAGGGCGCTCTCCAGAACCTCGCGCGCCTCGGTGAAGCGCCCTTCGTGGTAGAGCCGCCGACCCGCGTCCAACTGACACGCGGCGCTCTCCGTGGGTGAATCGGCCATCGGGCATCGCCCTCTACTGCGGCGCGACGGTGAGTTCCGTGGTTACGGTCGCGATGGCCCCGGCGTAGAAGGTGACGGCGACGACCTTGCTGACGGTTCCGGGCGCCGAGAGGTAGACGTCGTACGTGCCGCCGGGCGCATTGCCGACGCGGATGAGGCCCTCGGTGTCGGACTGCGTGGTGTAGCCCTCGGTCTCGTCGGCTCCGGGGAGCGCGATGCGCGCGGTCACGTTGGCGGCCGGAAGGCCGCCGCGCAGAAGCTGCAGTACGAGCGCTCCGGTGGTGTCTCCGGTCTGGAGCGTGCCGGTAAACGCGGCGTAGTCAACCTCGACGGGCTGTTCGTCGCCCGGGTCGCCGCCGCCGCCCCCGCAGCCGCAGGCGACGAGCCCGGCCGCTGCGATCGCGATGATGAGCCACTGTCTCACTCCGTCACACCCTCTCAGTGAGCCGACTTGGCGCGATGATACCCGATCGCGCGGCGACCTAGGGAGACCCCGTGTCTGTCGCGCAGCACCTCGGCGAGCCGTTGATCGCTCGCTTCGGGGAACTCCGCCGCCAGGCGAGCGATCACCGCAGTGCGGCTGGCGAACAGGTCCTTGAGACGAATCGGGCCGTTCGGAGTGTCGAGGAGTCTGTCGCGCACGAGACGACAGATCGTCGAGGGGTGCTCCCCCACTCTGCGGGCGATCTCGGCCTGCGACAGCGGCCGCAGCGCGGCCTCGCCGCCTCCGGCGAGGTACGCCGACTGCGCGGAGACCAGAGCCGCGAGGACGCGCGCGATGAGGCTCTTCCGATCATTCACCTGTCGGATGCGCCGAAGCAGGGCGTCCGCCTCCTCGGGCGACGCGGCGAAGCGGTCCAAGACGTCGAGAAACGCGGGGCTCAGGGCGTAGACGACGGAGTACACGTCCTC
>CAZCER010000371.1:0-5055 GCA_964497385.1 uncultured Armatimonadia bacterium
AGAGAAAGGCCTCGCCGTAGCCGTTCGGCCACCAGAGTTCCGGCGCCTCGAGGCTCAACGGAACCTGGACCTCGGTCGCGCCCGCCGCGAGAAGCGCCGGCGCGGTTCCGCTCGCGGCGACCCGGCCCGTCTTCGGGTCGCGGATCTCCGCGGTGACCCGGGCGCGACGGCGCGCATCGGAATGCACCGTCCCGAGAACCGCGACATCGGCCCGCGAGTGGTCGTCCGCGAGGATCGAGCGCCACCAGGGGTCCTCGACCCACAGGCCTTGGTGGAGTAGAAGCGTCACCGGTTGCCAGATGCCCAGCGGGATCAGACGGCAGTTCCAGTCCCACCCGTAGGCGAAGCGGGGCTTCCAGGTGCGCACCTCGCTCGTCCGTCCGAGCTGACCGGGCTCCGGCTCGGCGAACCGCACGAGAACCTGCAGCCGGTTCGCGCCCGACCGCAGATGGTCGGTCACGTCGAACGCGAAGGCGTCGCTCGCGCCCTGGTGACCGCCCACGCGCCGGCCGTTCAGGTGCACCTCGCAACGGTAGTCGACCGCCCCGAAACGGAGTTGGGCTCGGCGTCCGTCGAGCGGGGGGCAGTCGAACTCCACGCGATAGAGCCAGTCCCGCTGGGCGGTCCACTCGTAGCGTCGACTCTCCAGGTCGCGGTAGGGGTGGGGCCCGCCCTCGGCGCGGATCGCGTCGGAGACGACATCGCCGGGGACCTGCGCCGGGATCTCGAGGGCCGGGTTGGGCTCGGAGGTCCAAGCGTTCTGGAACGCGGCCTCGTTCGGGGCGTACGCCCGCACGCGCCACTCCAGGTTGGACAGTTCTAGGACTATGGGATTCTCCATCGCACGCTCCTCGGTCTGGCCCGGACTACTTCCTCCCCTCCCGAGGCGGGTCCTCCGCGCGACGCCCCAGGGCGGACGCGGCGGCGGGCGCGCAAGGGAGCCTGCTGGGCTTGGGCGAAGCCCCGGGCGGAGGGCGGCAGCGAGAGAGGAGCCGACACATGGTAGACAGAGCCTGGACGACGACCACCAACCGTTTCGAGGGCTACAGGATCCAGAAGTACCTCGGCGTGGTGCGAGGCATCACCGTGCGTTCGCCAGGGTTTGGCAAGGCCTTCACCGCGAGCTTCAGCGCGCTCAACCAGGGCGCCGTCCGCGAGTATGTGGAACTCTGTGAGTCGGCCCGCGAAGAGGCGTTCCTCGACATGCTCAACCACGCCAGCGCCATCGGGGGCAATGCGGTGTTGGGCGTGCGCTACGAATCCAACGAGATCGGGAACCAGTCGCTCTCCGAGGTCCTCTGTTACGGTACGGCCGTCGTGCTCGGGGCGGAGGAGACGCGCGCCGGCGGCGACTGACCTCCCGCACTCCAGAAGCGCTTCCTCCACCCGACCGCTTCCGGGCCGCTCGGTCGTCTCTGTGGTGAACGACGCTGCAGCGACGTGACGAGTACACCGGTGAACCGTGAGCGCGAACCGAACCGAGGAAGCGAAGATGGCGATCGCACAGGCGGGCGTTCGGCCCGTGAGCGAGAGCGACGGCGCGATCCTGGTGCGCCGAGCGCGGATGGGCGACGATGGCGCCTATGTGGCCCTCGTGGAACTCCATGCCTCCCGCATTCATGCGATAGCGAGCGCGCTGCTCGGGCCGCACGGCGACGAGGCCGAGGACGCCGCACAGGAGACCTTCGTAAGGGCCTACGAGCGCCTGCGCCAGTGCCGAGACCCCGAGCGCTTCGGGGCATGGCTTGCGCGCATCGTTCGGAACGTCTGTCGAGACCGGCGCAAGTCGGGATGGCGCACGCGAGTCCAGGTCGGGCCTCCCGTGCCCGACGAGCGTGCGGAGGGGCGTCCAGAGTGCCCCGGCTCGAGTCTCGACCTGCGGGCCGCCCTCTCTCGACTGCCGGATGGGCAACGCATGGCGGTCGTCCTTCGCTTCTTCCACGGCTACTCGCACACGGAGATCGGTGAGGCCATTGGCGCCGACGCCGAGGGGGCTCGTTCTCGGATCCGCCGCGGACTGAGGCGCCTGCGGAAGTTGCTCGGGCCGGAGTGGGAGGAGGACCTCCGATGAACGACGAGACGCGCTACGAGGAGCGGCTGAGGGAGCGGCTCGCGCGAGAGGGCTATCGAGACTGGCGCCCGCCCGCGGGGTTTGGCTCCACCGTGCTGCTCCGCGCACGCTCCCGCGCCGCCCGGCGAACTCGAAAGGGGTTTGCTCTGATGCGCAGGAGAAGCGTTCGCTTCGCGGCGGCGGCGGTAGGTGTCTGCACACTGGGCCTGGTCACGGTCGGAGCCACCACGGGCTTCGCGAGCGTGGTCGAGGCCGGGAAGCGCTGGTTCAACCTCGGCGGCGAAGGGGCTTCGGTGTACGTCAACGCCGAAGAGCCGACCGAGGTGCGCGGAGAAGCCGTCCTCGTGACGGTGAACGGGAACACGGGTGAGCGGACCGTCGAGCGGATGGAACTCACCCCGGAGATGCTCGACGCCTACGCTCCGCTCGAGGAGATCGAGGCGGGGGTCGCCGAGGGCAAGTACCAGGTCGAGAAGACACGCGGCACGCTCGCCGACATGGACGCTCTCTGCCCGCCGATGAACCTGGAGCTGCCTGAGGACCTGGAACTCCCGGATGACGTGGCGATCGGCCTCGCCCAAGACGTCAGCGAGGCGTGCGGCTCCGCGGAGGACTGCCTCAGCCCCAATCGCGAAGTGGACATCTTCCGCTTCACCGACGCGGAAGGCGATCTGGTGGCGATGTGCGCGGCCGACCCGGAGACCGCGGAGGTCGTGCAGTTCCGCGGCGCCCGGCGCGAGGTCCGCGTGAGCGCCACGGTCGGAGGCGACTGCGGCGACCCGACTCGGACCGTTGTGATGACCGAAAGCGCGGCGCCCGAGGGCTTCGGCCGCACCACCTGCGTGATGGCCAGCACGGTCCGGGTGCGCGTGAACGAGGACGGGACGATCACGGTCACGGTCGACGGGGAGGACATCGGAGTCGCGGGTGACGGCGTGGTGTACGGAGAGCCCGAGGGCGGAGAAGCGCCCGTTCCCGAAGACGACGGCGAACCCGAGCAGGCGTCTCTGTAGGTCGGAGGCAACGGCTACGCACGGGAGCGGCGGGAGGCGGCCGATCGGCCGCCTCCCGTTCGCTATGGGAGCGCTAGTCGCCGGCCACGGTGGGCTCACACCGCCGATGGGCCGACGGATCCGCCCACAGGATCGGGCCGACCGAGAGGAAAGACACGAGATCGGGGTGACTCGGCACGATGCGCACCGTGTAGCCGCGCACCCCCGCCGACCGGCACGGGATGCGGCCCGTGTACTCAAAGGGATTCTCGCCATTGGGCGCGGTGCAGGCCATCTCCACGGTGCTCGCGTCCGTGATGAGGCCGTGGGCGTCGGAGCGGCCGTGGAAGAGCTGCACGCGCACGTCGTGCGGACGCAGCGTACCGAGGTCCACCGTGGCGCGAACGCCGAACTGGTCGCCGACCTCCGCGGCCGACTCGCACCCGTCCACGATGTCGAGGATGCGCACGCCTTCCCAGGCCGCGCGCACGTGCGCTTTCCATGCCGCAAGCTGCTTCGCGCGGTGGAGGTGGTTCTCGCTCAGCGTGCGCGTCCAGCGCATCCCGGGCAGGTAGAACTCCTCCGCGTACTCCCGCACCATGCGGTTCGAGTTGAAGACCGGGCACACCGCGCCCATCGCCGAGCGCATCAGCGCGATCCACTGGCGCGGCAGGCCGTCCGCCGCGCGGTCGTAGAAGAGCGGCACGATCTCTTTCTCGAGGATGTCGTAGAGGGCGCGCGACTCGACCTCGTCCTGGTACGGCACGTCGTCATACTCCTCGCCGCTCCCGATGGCGAAGCCCGTGCCGCGCTCGTACGCCTCGTCCCACCAGCCGTCGAGGGTGCTCAAGTTGATCGCCCCGTTGGCGGTGGCCTTCATGCCGCTCGTTCCGCTCGCCTCCAAGGGGCGCCGCGGCGTGTTCAGCCACACGTCGACGCCCTGGACCATATAGCGCGCGAGCGCCATGTCGTAGTCCTCGAGGAACACGAGCCGGGACCGCAGATCGGGTCGGCGCGCGATGTGGACGATGTCGCGGATCAGCTCCTTGCCGGGGCTGTCCTTCGGATGGGCCTTGCCGGCGAAGAGGATCTGCACCGGGCGCTTCCGGTCGGTTAGCAGCGCCGTGAGGCGGTCCACGTCGCGCAAGAGCAGCGTGGCGCGTTTGTAGGTCGCGAAGCGCCGCGCGAATCCGATCGTCAAGGCTTCGGGATCGAGCACCTCGTCCGCCATGACGATCTCCGACGCGGGCGCTCGGCGTCTCTCGAGGTGGCGCCGCAGTCGAGCCCGCGCCACCGCAACCAAGCGCTCGCGGCGCCGCTCGTGCGTGCGCCAGAGTTCCGTATCGGGGATGTGCTCGACCGACTGCCAGACCGAGGCGTCGGCCGGCTCCTGCTGCCAGCGCCGTCCAAGGTAGCGGTCGAAGAGGGCGCGGAGGTCGGGTGAGATCCAGGAGGGCGTGTGGACGCCGTTGGTGATGTGCCGGATGGGCGCCTCTTCCTCGGCGGCCGAGGGCCACAGATGGCGCCACAGCCCCCGAGAGACCTGACCGTGCAGCCGGCTCACCCCATTGCGCCACTCCGAGGCGCGGAGCGCCAGAACGGTCATGCAGAACGGCTGGCCTTTGTCGGTCGGATCCTCGCGCCCCAGCGCTAGAAACTCCTCGAAGCTCAGGCCGAGGTCGGCGTGGTACTCCGCAAAGTACTTCTGCATGAGCGGCGGGTCGAAGCGATCGTGGCCGGCGGGCACCGGAGTGTGCGTAGTGAACACGTTCCCGACGGAGCACGCCTCGGCGGCCTCGTCGAACGTGCAGCTCTCCGCCCGCATGGTCGAGCGGATGCGCTCGAGCGCGAGAAACGCCGAGTGTCCCTCATTCATGTGGAAGACCGTGGGCCGGAAGGGCAGATGCTCGAAAGCAAGCACTCCTCCGATCCCCAACAGCACCTCCTGGCGGATGCGCGTGTCGTTGTCGCCGCCGTACAGAGCGGCGGTGA
>CAZCER010000371.1:5065-5527 GCA_964497385.1 uncultured Armatimonadia bacterium
CTGGCGCGCGCGCGTCGAGTTCTCGGGGAGGTTCGTGTCCAGCAGCAGCAGGTTCACGCGGCCCACGAGGACCTTCCAGACCGCCGCCGTGACCGGCTCGCCAAGGCAGGGGACGGCGAACTTCACCTGCTGCCCCTGGTCGTTCAGCAGCGGCTGCACCGGGAGAGTGTAGAAGTCGTTCTTCGCATACTCCTCTTGCTGCCAGCCGTCGGCGTTCAGGTACTGCCGGAAGTAGCCCTCCTGATAGAGCAAGCCGACGCCGAGGAGCGGGACGCCGAGATCGCTGGAACTCTTCAGGTGGTCTCCCGCCAGCACCCCGAGACCGCCGGAGTAGACGGGGACGGCCTCGGAGAGGCCGAACTCGAGCGAGAAATAGGCCACCAGCGCGTGCCGCAATCCGGGGTTCGTGCGTTCGAACCAGGTCGTCTCGGTGAGGTATTCCTCGCCGGCCTTCACGACGCG
>CAZCER010000372.1:0-5525 GCA_964497385.1 uncultured Armatimonadia bacterium
GCTGGCGTCGCGGTCTCCGATGCAGCGAGATACTCCGCCACGAGTGCGTGGATCTCCTCGCGCGACGACACCTGATGCGCGCGCTCGCGGAACCGCGCGGCCTCGGGAATGCCCCTTCCCAGGAACCCGAGCATCCCCCTCGCGCGCAGGCACCCTCGCACCTCGCCCAGCTCGTCGATGAGCGCGTCGCAGAACTCAGCCGCGAGTCCCAGCCTCTCACGCGCGTCCGGCGGAGGAGGCACGGGTCTGCCGGCGAGCGCGGCGGCGACGTCGCGGAATATGAAGGGCGAACTCCTCGCCGCTCGGCCGATCATGACTCCCGCGCAACCGGTCTCGGAGAGCATCCGCAGCGCGTCGTCGGCGGTGCGGATGTCGCCGTTCCCGATTACGGGCACAGGGGCCGAGCGCACGAGTTCGGCGATCCACGACCAGTTGGCCCGCCCGCTGTAGTACTGCTCCGCTGTCCGCGCGTGCAACGTGAGCGCCTTCACTCCGGCGTCGACCGCGAGGCGCGCGAGTTCCAGGAAGTTGACGGAGCCCTCGTCCCATCCCGCGCGCATCTTGACGGTGACGGGCGTTCCGGCCGCGCTCGCCACGGCCGCCTCGACGATTTCGCGTCCTCGTCCGAGATCGCGCATGAGAATCGCGCCCGCTCCCGCGCGACGGACCTTGGGGACGGGACAGCCGAAGTTCAGGTCAACCACGTCCGCGCCCGCCCCGATCGCGCCCCGGACCGCCTCCGCGGCCACGCTCGGCTCCGAGGCCGCGATCTGCATGCAGACCGGGCGTTCCTCCTCGGAGAGCCCCAGCATCTGGCGCGTCCTCGAGTTCGCGTAGCGGAGAGCCATGGCGGAGATCATCTCGCCGCAGACCAACCCCGCCCCGAGCGCACGGCAGAGGCGACGGAACGGCCGCGTCGTCACGCCCGCCATGGGAGCCAGGACCACCGGCGGACAGACGTTCACGCCGCCTATGCGGAAAGCCTCAATCACGCGCACTGATCCTCACATCCGTGACGAAGCGAGAGGCCGGCCGTCGCCCGTCCGGCCTCTTCGCGCCCGTTGACCCACGGCCCCTACAGCTCGTCGCCGAACGTGATGTCGGCCGAACTCACGTCGGAGGCCAGGTTGCTGTCGAAGCCCGTGAACGTCACGACCCCCGACTCCGTGGAGTACTCCTCCTGGGTGATGTTGCGCCCGCTGGAGAAGCGCACGGTGAGGTAGGTGCGCTCCAGCGCGGGCAGACCCTCGATCCGGAAGTCGGCAAGGGTCCAGGGGCCGCCCGAGAGAGGGGTGATGATGCGCGCGCTCGACGGGAGGTTCGTGACGCCGCGATCGATGTTGTCGAACGTGAAAGAGAGGCTGGAGAGGCGCATCGAGTTGTCATAGCCGTCCTCGAGCAGAAGGGAGCTGCCGCTCGACTGGCCCGATAGCGAGACGCTCACCCGGCCGAGATCCTCGATCACCAGCGGCTCTTCGGTGCGAAAGCCCGTGCCCACCGCGATCGGGGTCACGGACGCGCCTTCCTCCCCGCTCGGCTCCTCGACCGTCAGGCTGGCGCGCTGCGGAAGCGTGAGGCTCGCGGGAGCCACGGGCGCGACGGCTAGTTCCACGAGCGCCGTGTTCGCCTCCACACCCCCCACCGTGGCGGTGAACATCAGCGTGACGGCCGATTCGTCGACCGACTTCGAAAGGTCCGCGCAGCCGCCGGCCCAGATGAGCGCGGCGGCGGCCGCGAGCGTGAGACTCCAGGCGGCGAGCAGAGGGAACGTGCGACGTTTGGGCGCAGCCATCATGGCCTCCATTGGCAGAACGTGCCGAGCAGCCTTGCGGCGGGCGAACGCCCGCCGATCCTTAAGACCCTCCACGCGGCGCGATGTTGTTGCCCGGGCGGACGCCGGCGTAGCCGTAGGTCGCGCAGGGGCCGCACCGCGCGCTCCCGGAGCCCGGCGCGATCAGGGCGCCGCACATCTCGCAGAGCGTCCACCCGCGAGCGAGCAGAACCCTCTCGGTGCGGAGCTGGGCTTCGAGCGCGGCGAGGGTCCTTTCGCGAACCTCGTCGTTGGCGATGGCGGAGACGAGTCCCTCCATCCACGCCCGGTCGGCGTCGGTGAGGACCACGGCCGCCTTCTCGTCGTCTGTCGGCGCTTCGGGCGCGGCCGTCTCATCGGCCGGGCCGGAAGACTCCGCCTGGCCGCCCGAGCGGAAGCGGATCCGCCGGACCACCTGGCCTCCGAGCGCGCGGTTGATCTTGTCCGTAATGCTCGCGCTCATCGACTGAAGCGTGTGGCGTTGCGTCGCCTCGCGCGTCTCGACCGTGAGCACCCCGCGCTCGCACGCCACGGCTCGGGCGTCGCGGGCGACAAGCGGTCCGACGGCTTCGGCCCAGGCGTTCACCGCCTGCCCGTCGCGCACGCGCTCCAGCGCCCCGCTGCGCCTCAACACGCGCTGCAGGAGTTCGCCGGCGGGCTCGAGTCGGCTGGCGCCGCGGCGGTCACCGGACACGCAGAACGGCTCCTTCCTGAACGGTCCGGACGTCGGCCCCGTCGAGTATGTTGCCGGAGACGTCCGATTCCTGAGTGCCGTTCACAAAGAACTGCTCAAAGGCGCGGAGTTCGACCCCAAGCGCCTCGCGCCGCCGAAAGTCCAGTTCCGACATGACGTCATCGAGGAGCGGCACCGCCGGGTCGCCCCCGCCAGCGAGGGCCTCGGCCAGCTTCAGCGCCAGCGCGGCCGTCTTCTGCTGGCCGCGCGAGCCGTCGGTCCGCAGACTCGCGCCGTTGAGGCGGAGTTCGAGATCGTCGCGGTGGGGACCGGCGAGCGTCATGCCCCGGCGCAGCTCATCGGCCGTCAGCTCGGCCAATCGTTCGCTCACACCGCCGGGCTCCGCCGTCGGTCGGTACCGAACGCGAAGCCGCTCCGCGCCCTCCGAAAGCCGAGAGTGGATCTCCGCGGCCGTCTCCGCGATCGCCTCGACGTGCCGCAGGCGCGCCTCGAGAACGGGCTCGGCGTAACGCGCCAGAGACTCGGTGTAGGGTCCCAAGACGGCTGGCGCGGCGCCGGCGCCGCGCGCGTTCCGCAGAACGGCGTTCCGGTGAGCCAAACAGCGCTTGTAGTCCGCGAGGTCCGTCAGGTAGCGCGGGCGTCTCTTGGCGATTTCCTCGTTCAGGTGCCTGCGGCGAAGCGCGGCCGGCCCGGCGACGAGTTCCACGTCCCCGGCGTGAAACAGCATCACGTTCAGAGAGCCCAGGTACTCCTCCAGGCGCTCACACGGGACGCCCTGGCAGGCGAGCGCTCGCCCGGCCGGACCGAGGCCGACCTCGGCGTCGAGCCGGCCGTCGGCCCGCTCGATCTCCGCCCGCAGCGAGGCCTCTTCAGCGCCTCGGCGCACCAAGTTTCGGACGCGCGACTCGCGGTGCGACTGGCCGGTCGCGAGCACCGCGAGAGCTTCAAGCAGGTTCGTCTTTCCCTGCGCGTTCGGGCCGAGAATGAGCACGGCCCCGCTGCCGAACGCCTCATCGAGGGCGGCGTAGTTGCGGAAGTCCCTAAGTTGGAGGCGCGCTATCCACACGGGTTTGGGCTTTCTGTCAGGTCGCGCGGGTTCCTGCGGCGCGCGGGCCCGGCTCAGTCGAGGCGCGGGTCGGGCCAGTCGAGGCGCTGGGCGAGAACGAGATCGGGAGGACACGCGAGCGTCAACACGGCGCGCACGTCGCCGTCGATGACGGCAAGGAAGTCATAGAGCCCGGCCGAGGCCGGCATAGGGTAGGTCGCGCGGTAGAGCCCGTCCGCCGAACGCTCCATCTCCCCCCGAGACCCGTCCTGGTACTCCCAACCCACGCCAAGCATGGGCCGGAGCTGGGTGACGGACTCGCCGCCGACCACGTAGTTCCCCGTGGTCGCCAACCGCTCGGGAGAGAGCGGGCGGGGAGGAGGCTCCCTGTGCACGGCGATGAGGCTGAGTTCCTCTCCCTCGGGCGCGCGCACCGCGAGGCGAACGGCTGTATTCGGCGCAACGACGCGCGTCGCCGGTTCGACGAACGCGACCTCGCTGGAAGCGAACTCGTGGGTGAACGCGAGGCACTCGCCCTCGATCGCCACGCCGACGCCGAGCATCGTCGCGCGCTCGTCAAGGATGGCCCGGCGATGGCCGTCGTTGGGCGGGCGCTCCGCCATCATGGCGGCGTGCGATTCGAGACACTCCCCCTTCGCGCGCTCCGGGTCGGCGTACCCAAGCGACGACCTCCGCCACGCGACGTTCTGCGCATGCCACCCGTCGCCCCCGGCGAGGGAGTACCGGTGGTAGGGCTTGAGGCCGTCGGAACTCCAGTGTGAGACATACCCCCCGCGAAGCATGGCCCAGCAGTGCTCGTCGCCGAGATCGGCAAGCCGGCGGTTGAACTCCACAGGCGCGAGTCCGTGAAGGCGGCGGTCGCGGTTCACGGCGTCGAGAAGCGCGAGGCGAAGCGCGTCATAGCGGCGCGTCTCGAGCCCCGCGTTCGGTGAAGGGTCCGGGTCATCGATGGGATCATGAGCCGTTGAGGGAGGCAAGGCCGGCCCCGCATCGCGCGTCGCGGCCTCGGTGAGCGTGCGCCAGTCGGCTCTCTGCACGGCCCAGAGGCCCGCGAGGGTCGCGAAGGCCGCAAGAGCCGCGACCAGGACGCAGCCTCCCACGCCAGCGCTCGCGGCGCCATGTTTCCGCGACGGGTCTGGGCGGCGGTGCAAGGCGTTCCCTCTCGTTTCGCCCCGGATCACGCCACAAACCGACAGGTCACTCGTCCGGGAGTCAGAAGTATGACACATTGGGCGCCCCAAAGGACCGCTTGAGCAGCGGTAGGAGGTGGAGAGACTTGGCGAAACGCGCCTCGGAAGCGACCGCCACGGCGGCGGATTACGCGTCGCTCTTCCTGCGCGCGCCCCTCGGCGTGCTGTTCATCTGGAGCGGCGTCCAGCGGCTCCTCACCGAAACCGCGACGGCGAGCGCGATCGTGGCTCCGGATAGTCCGCTCGCGGCGCTCACGCCGGAGGTGCTGAACACCTCCGTGGCCGTGCTGCCGTACGTCCAGATAGCGATCGGGGCTCTGTTCTGTCTGGGTCTGTTCGCGCGCGTGGCGGCGGTGCTCTGCGTGATCTGCCTTCTCTACCTCTGCATGCTCTTCGGCTGGGGCGAGGCCGACTCGCCGTTCAGCCCGCGACTGATCTACCTCAGCGTGGCGGCCGCGGTGCTGCTGCTTGGCTCGGGGATGGTTTCGGCGGACTTCATCGTGTTCGGGGATCGGCGGACGCGGAAGCGGTAGGCGGCGGCTACTCCTCCTGCGCCTCGCGCAGGAGTCGCACGGCCAGTTCCGCGGTCCGGACCGAGGCGCCGGGGCTGCCGAGGCTCGCGCAGGCCTCCGCGAGCCCTCGCTGGCACTCCTCCCGAGCGTTCTCGTCCCGCAGCAGCCGCAGCAGCTCCCGGGCGAGTTCCTCGGGGGCGCAAGATGCGCGGGGCGGCGTACAGCGAGTGAGGAGCCGTTCTCCGCCTCAGGC
>CAZCER010000373.1:0-5510 GCA_964497385.1 uncultured Armatimonadia bacterium
CGCCCTCACCTTCGATGCGCCGCAGGCTGTCTTCCCTCTTCTCATCTCAAGCATCAGCGCCATTGAGGATCCAACCGAGGTCACGCTCTACGTGATCGCCCCGTACCGCGTGGAGACCGCGCCGTACGCAACCTGCCGTGTCGATCTGCGGGGCTTGGGCTGGGAGGAGTCTCCCTTGTGGTCGTACGAGGAGAGGGCCGATGCCGCGATGCGCGATGGTCCGCGGTTCGTGACGGAGTACTCACGACCACTCGAGGGATCCGTGACATCGTTTCTGAGAGCCGAGCGCGGCAGGGGGGAGGTCCCGCAGGACCTTGGGGCGTTGGTGCAGCCGGGCGAGAGCCCCCGGCTCACTCGACTCCGCGCGCGCGTCCTCCCGGAGGAGATGACGGCGGACGTGGAGTTCAGCCAGTCCACCGACCAGAGCGAGTACAGAGTGCGGCTCCTGAAGCGAAGCTGGGACGACGCGCTTGGGCTCGGTCTCGGCCTCTCGGTGGCCGTGGGTTTGCTGTGCCTGGCTGTCTCGCGCCGAAGGGGCGGAAGCTGGGCGCTTGCGGCCAAGCTGGCCCTCGTGACAGGCGGCGGCGTCTGGCTCGCGGGGTATCTCGCTCAGTGGTCTCCGCTGCTCGGCGCCGTCCTTTTGCTTGGCGCGATCCTGCCCGTCGCTCTGCCGGCGCGAACCGTGTGGGGGCGGGCCGTCGCGTTCGGGGCGATCTACTTGATCCTGATCGCGGCGCACGTGCTGCTTCTGTGGGTCCAGCAGCGCTTTCCGCACGGGTTTCATCCCCGGCCGCCGGAGCTGAATGAGTCGCTCCTGACCGGGGCTTGGGCCGGGCTGGGAGCCTTCGTCGTGTGCCACGCGCGAGGGGCGCGGCCGACGATCGGCGTCATGCTCGCGCTGCTGGCGTCTCTTCTCGCCGTACGCATCGGCCCCGGCCCTCTCGGTCTCGCTGTGGTGGCGCTCCTTCTGGCTGTCGTCGCGGCGCCGTCTTCGATCGACCCGGAGGACGCCATCACGCGACGAGGCGCGAACGCGGCCTGCGTGCTGCTCTCAGGGGCCCTGGCGTGCTTGTTGTGGTGGGCCTCGGAGGGCGATCTACCGCTTTTCGCGCCCCCTTGGGACCTCGCGGCTTGCGTCGGCGCGGGCCTGCTTGCCGCCGCGGCGACCTACGGCGTCACGCGCCACTTCGAAAGCCCCGTCCGGCAGGCGGTCCTCTACGCCCTCTGCGGCTCGGCGGCGGCCGTGTTCCTCCTGGCGGCCATGGGCCAGTAGCGTCGCCACCGAGGGCTTCCAGCGCATCCGACGAACTTACCGGGGCATGTCCACAGGGAACCGGGAGTGTTGAACCATGCCACGCTACCTGGCCGCGGCCCTGACGGCGGCGGCGCTGCTCGCTCCCCTGGACCCGGCCGCGCACGCGGAGGAGGTTGGGGCCTTGGTGATGGATCGCGCGCACGACGCGGAGTTCCGCTTTGGCGGCCCGATGGGGGAGCGCGTGGACGCGAACGTCCGCGAGTGGCTTCTCGTCGCGCCGGAAGCGAACCCCGGAATGCTCGAGATGTTCCGTCTGCGGGACACGAAGCCAACGCCCGACCTCGTCCCCTGGGCCGGCGAGTTCGTCGGGAAGTACCTCATGTCCGCGATCCAGGCCTGCCGCATGACCGACGATCCCGCGCTTAGGCCCTACGTCGAGTCGGTGATCGACGAACTGCTGACGCTTCAGGCCGATGACGGCTACCTCGGCCCCTTCCCCAAGGAGGAGCGCCTCCTCGGCCACTGGGACCTCTGGGGCCACTATCACATCCTGCTCGCGCTTCTCATGTGGCATGAGGACACCGGCGACGAGCGGGTGCTCGACTGCGCGCGGCGCATCGCGGACCTCATCTGTGACACGTATCTCGACGCCGAGCGCCGCCCGATCGACGCGGGCTCGCACGAGATGAACCTCTCGGTCATCCATGCACTCACCTGGCTGCACCGGGTTAGCGGCGAAGAACGCTATCGCCGGATGGCCGACGTGATCGTGGAGGACTGGGAGAGCGCGGGGGACTACTACCGCACGGGCGTCGCCGGGGTCGACTTCCACCTGACTCCCCGCCCGCGCTGGGAGAGCCTCGGCAGCCTGCAGGGGCTTCTGGAACTCCACCGCGTTACGGGCGACGCCACGTACCGCGACGCCATGCTTCAGCACTGGCGCAGCATCCGAGACCATGACCGCCACCCGAGCGGAGCCTACTCCACCCGCGAGCAGTCGGTCGGGAACCCGTACTCCGAGGGCGCGATCGAGACCTGCTGCACGACGGCGTGGATGGCCCTCACGGTGGACGCCCTGCGCGCAACCGGCGACCCGCGCATCGCCGACGAACTCGAACTCTCGACCTGGAACTCCATGCTCGGCTCACAGCATCCCTCGGGCCGCTGGTGGACCTATGACACACCGATGAACGGCGTGCGGAAGGCCTCCGCGCACGACATCGTCTTTCAAGCGCGCCACGGCGCGCCGGAACTCAACTGCTGCTCGGTGAACGCCCCGCGCGGGCTCGGGATGCTCTCCGAGTGGGCCGTAATGCTCGATGGAGATGGCCCGGTTGTGAACTACTACGGGCCGATGGCCGCGGACTTCGCGCTCCGCGACGGGACCAAGGTCTCGCTTGCGCAAGAGACCTCATTCCCGGCAGACGGAGACGTGGCACTCACCCTCCGGCTCGACGAACCGACGCGCTTCGCGCTCCGCTTGCGCATCCCCGCGTGGTCCGGGACCACAACGGTACGGGTGAACGGCGAGGAGATCGAGCAAGCCTCGGGCGGCGGTGCGCTGCGCGGGTACGAGGTCGTGAACGCGGTCGCGCCGGGGACGTACCTGCGCCTCGAGCGCGAGTGGAAGGACGGAGACGCGATCGAGGTCACGCTCGACCTCTCGATCCGCGTGCTCTCCGGCGCACTGGCGAGGGACGGGAACGCGTGCGTCTACGCCGGGCCGCTGCTGCTCGCGCTGGATCAGAAGCGCAACCCGGACCTGGATCTGACCGATGACCAAAGCCTTCCCCGTCTCGATGTGACCGGTCCGCGCCCCGAGCCTATTCCGGTGGACGACGCGGAGCGCTTCGCGCCGCTCGCCCTGTATCGCGCGGCAACCGAAGGCTCGGATCTCACGCTCTGCGATTTCGCGTCGGCGGGTGCGTACGGTACGCGGTACCGCGCGTGGATCCCGGCCCGAAACACGGGTCCGGCGGGCTTCACGCTGAGGCGGCCGCGCGCGAACGAGCGCATCCCCGAGGGGCCGTGCGTCTTCGAGTGGGACGCGTGGAAAGGGTCCGCCGCGGCGGACGCGCGGTACCACCTGCAGGTCGCGCGGGACGCCGCCTTCCGGTTTCTCGTGGCGGATGCGCCCGGACTCGACAGCGGCCGCTACATCCTCGAAGAGAGCCTGAAGGAGGGCGAGATCCACTGGCGCGTGATCGCGGAGAACTCCAACGGGAAGCTGCTGAACACGGGCGGCGCCCGCAAGGCCATCGTGGACCCCACCCTCCCGCCCGCGTCGGCCGAGTGGCTTGAAGCCCTGCGACCTGGAGCCGACGCGCTCCTCCTCGCCTCTCCTCTAGACGGAGACGGCGAACCCACGCGCGGAACGCTGGAGTCTGCCGCCGGAGTCGAGCCCGCGGCCGACCGCGACGGCCGTGAAGGCGGCGCGGTGGCTCTCTCGGGCGAGGGCTCGATGCTCGTCTACGCGTTGCCCTTCTTCCCGGAGGACGACTACACGTTCCTCGCCCGGGCCCGCCCCGAGGGGCTCCCAACCGATCGGCTTCAGCAGATCGTCTCATGCTGGACGGCGGGCATGGATGACCCGCTGCGCGTGTGCTTCTCGGGCGACGCGTTGTTCGGCCGAATCGAGGCGGGCGGGACCTTCGGTACGGAGGGCGTCCCGGCGGCGAACGGAGAGTGGATCCACGTGGCGGTCGTAAAGGAAGGCCCTGAACTCCGGCTCTTCGTGAACGGCGCGCGCGTTCGGGTCTGCGCCGCTCCGTGGTCCCTGTCCTCGTCCACTCGGAAGCTCGCGATCGGCGGCAACCCCGCGTACACGGGCGCGAATGAGTGCTTCCGCGGGCGCGTGGACGATCTCTTCTTCTACGCCCGCGCTCTCACCGATGACGAGATCGCGCAGGCGTACTCGGCGCCCTAACCCACGCTCGGAGGATGCACCATGTGGCCAGTGCTGCTCGGCCTTCTCCCCGTCTCCGCCACGCCCGCAAGCGGCCCGGCCGAGGCGGCCGTCTATGTCGACGCGTCGGCGGTCGCCGGACACGTCGATCCCCGTTTCTTCGGGCTCTTCACCGAGCACATCCACGACGCTCTCGACTGGAAGCTGCCGGCTCAGAAGGTCAAGGGCCGCGGCTTCGAGTCGGGCGATCGGAACGGGGACGGCGTCGGCGACCCGTGGCTCCCGGTGGGCGAGGCGGAGTTCGCCCTCGACCCGGACGACTCGCATCCGCGTTCACCCGACGGGCGATCCTCGACCTCCCAGCGGATCGCTCTCGCGGGCGCTCCGGCCGGGATCGCGCAGACCTCGATTGCGGTGCGCGAGGGTGACGCGCTCGACGTCCGGCTCTTTGTGAAGGCCGACGCCGGAGTGTCCGGCCTCACGCTGGCGCTTGCGCGGCCGCCGGCGGATCCCTCGGTTGAGCCCGACGCTCGGACGTGGCCCCGGCTCGCGGAGGCCGCCGTCGAGGACCTCCCGACCGCTTGGGAGGAGCGCTCGGTGCGGCTCACCCCGCCCGAGACCGTCTTCCCGTGCGCGTTGCTCCTGCTTGCCGAGGGCGAGGGCGCCGTACGCCTTGACCAGGTCTCCGCGATCCCCGAGTCGGCCGTCCACGGATGGCGGAGGGACATCGTGGACCTGTACGAATGGCTGAAGCCCGCGACTCTGCGCTACCCGGGCGGGAACTTCTGCCAGACGTACCGCTTCGCCGACGGTCTCGGCCCCGCGCAGATGCGCCCGGTGGTCCCGAACCCCGCTTGGAACAACTACCCCGAACCGAACAACATCGGGACCGACGAGTTCCTGCGGCTCTGCGAGCGCGTCGATATGGAACCGATCCTCTGCCTGAACATCGGCGACACCGGCGGGCGGAACACGCTGCCCGGCAACTCGACCGACCTGGCCCTCCGAGAGTGCGCCGAGTGGCTCGAGTACTGCAACGGCCCGGCCGACTCCGAGTGGGGCGCGCGGCGCGCCGCGAACGGCCACCCCGAGCCGTACGGCGTGCGCTTGTGGGAGGTCGGCAACGAGATCGGCTACGGGCACATCCACGGGCAACTCACCGCAGAGCAGTACACCGAGAAGTTCCTTCAGTTCGCGCCGAAACTGCGCGCGACCGACCCCGACATCGAACTCATCGCCTGTGGGTACGACCCCGCGTGGAACCGACACCTGGTGGAGCGCGCCCGCGACCTCATCGACTTCGTCGCCATCCACGTCTACGACAACGTACCCCTGCCCGAGGACTGCATG
>CAZCER010000374.1:0-5510 GCA_964497385.1 uncultured Armatimonadia bacterium
GCCCTTGATGATCTCATGGCACTCGTTGCCGAACATGCTGAAAGCGTTCGTGGTGCCCGACTGGTAGTCGAACTTCACGCCGCTGGGGTACTCGTAGGT
This sequence comes from uncultured Armatimonadia bacterium, assembly GCA_964497385.1. GTDB lineage: Bacteria > Armatimonadota > Zipacnadia > UBA1398 > UBA1398 > CAZCER01. Next base: position 100 of record CAZCER010000374.1, read on the forward strand.
GACATGCACGTTGTCGAAGACGGTGCGGCCGTCGTCCCAGTGGTCAATGCCGCCGACGCCCTGCACGGCGCTGGGGGTCTCTCCGAGCATCCAGGTCACGGCGTCGATCTGGTGACTCGCGAGTTCGGTCATGAGGCCGCCCGAGAGTTCCTTGTAGAGGCGCCAGTTCGCGAGCATGTCCGGGGTCGTGTAGCCCCACTGGCTGTAGTCGCCCTCGATGGCGCCGCGCCGCCATGAGCCGTTGCGGTTCCACTGCGCGTACACCGAGGTGATCTCACCCAGAAGGCCCGGCTCGATGAAGCTGCGCTTCGCGTGCCAGTAGAGCGGGTGATAGCGGAAGTGATGGCCGATCTGAAGGATCTTCTTCGCCTTCATCTGCGCCATGATCATGTCCTTACACTCCTGAATGGTGTAGGCCATGCACTTCTCGCAGAAGACGTGACGCCCGGCCTCGAAAGCCGCGATGGTGATCGGGGCGTGCGTGAAGAGCGGGGTGGCGATCAGGACCGCGTCGAGTTCGGTCTCCTTCTCGAGCAGTTCCTTGTACTCGACGTACTGGCGGCACTCCTCGCCCGAGGCGTCCGCGGCGGCCTGGGCGGCCGCGCCGCGCCGGCCCTCCACGATGTCGCAGACGGCGACGATCTTGATGCCGGGCACGCGCAAGGCGTTCTGCATGTCCACATTGCCCTGCCCGCCGCAGCCGATCAGGGCCATGCGGAAGGGCGCCGCGTCGCCGGCCGCCGCCGGGGCGGCGTCCTGCGCCATGACCGCGTTCGCGGCCATGCCCGTGGTGAAGCTCACGGCCGCCATCGACTTCAGGAACATCCTCCGGTCGATCCCCAAGTTGTCCATCATAGGTCGCTTCCTCCGTTTCCTCACTATCGTAAGCCGTGGGGCGGCGCGACGCTCGCCAGAGCGCGCGAATCCCGTGGGATCCTCCTCCGCGCGCTCATCCGCCAGACCTCCGGCGACGTTCCCGCGTGGTTGCCCCGCTAGTCGAACCTCCGGATTATACAGCCGATCGCCTCAATGACCAGTTCTCCCAACGGATTCTCCGACACGAGCGCCGCGCCGTCGCCATGCCCGACAGCGTACGCGCGCACCTCCGCCTCCGACAGCACCGCGAACGCGGTCGAGAGCGCGTCCGCACGGGCCGCCGTCCTCGAGAGCGCGCACGCGGCCTGCGCGCGCCGCGCGGGCCAGCCGGTTCGCGGATCCAGGATGTGGCCGTACCGCACGCCCTCCGCCTCAAAGCGCTGTTCATAGTCGCCTGAGGTCGAGTAGGCGGTCTCGGAGAGAGAGACGTAGCCGAGGCGCTCCATGTCTTCTCCGCCAGGCCGCACCCCGGCGCGCCAGCCGTCCGCCGAGATCGGCGGAGCGCCCATGCCGAACACGGTGCTTCCGCCAGTCTGGACCAGGGCGTTCACGACGCCGCGACCGCGGAGATACTCCACGACGCGGTCCACGACGTAGCCTTTCCCGACGCCCCCGAGGTTCAGCTCCATGCCTGGCCGGAGAAACCGCACCCGGCGCCGCTCCGGCTCCAGCGCGACGTGCCCGAAGCCGACGCGGGAGCGGGCCGCGGCGATCTCTTCGGCCGACGGGACGCGCCCCTTGCGGGCGTAGAAGCCCCAACACTTCGCGAGAGGTCCGATGGTGGGGTCGAACGCGCCGCCGGTCTCGCGCCAGAGCGTCTTCGCGCTCACCAGAAGATCAAAGAGCCCCGCCTCGACGGCGATGGGACGCTCCGCCGCCATCTGGTTGAGCCAACTGACCTCACTCGTCGGGTTGTGGACGCTGAGTTGCTGCTCGAGCCGCAGGACGAGTTCGTACGCTTCGTCCGCGATGCCCTGGAGTTCCCGCTCATCGCGGTCCCCGTCGAGGATCACCTCGAAGTAGGAGGCCATCGCCGGCTTCCGCAGTCGGATGCGGAACGGCTCCTCTGTCGCGTCGGCTTGTCGGATGGTCTCTGTCATGGCAGGTATCTGACGCCTGAGAGCGCGCGAGGGTTCGCCGGAGGACAACGCCGCAGGGCTCGCGAAGTGGCCTGTGTCGAATCACACGAGCCTGGGGCGAGTGTGTGCACGGCCCGGGCGTCGTCTACGAAGGAGCGCGTACCATGGCCTTGTCGAGGCGGGATTTCCTCAGGCGCGGAACGGCTGTCACGGCGGCGGGGCTCGCGATGCCCGCGATCATTCCCTCCACGGTGTTCGGCGCCCAGGGCCAACCGGGCGCGAATGAGAAGGTCGGGGTCGCGTGCATCGGCGTGGGGAGACGCGGACAGCAGGTGCTCGCGGAGGCCGCGGCGAGCCCACTCGCGCAGATCGTGGCCGTGTGCGACGTCGACCTGCCGCGGGCGAAGTCGGTCGGCGAGAAGTACGGGTGCGACGCCTACCAGGACTACCACGAACTCCTCGCGCGCGACGATGTGGATGCGGTCATCAGCGCGACGGTGGACCACTGGCGCGCCCTCACCGTGATCCACGCGTGCCAGGCGGGCAAGGACGTCTATGTCGAGAAGCCGATGTCGCACACCATTCGCGAGGGGCGGCTCATGGTCCAGGCCGCGCGCAAGTACGGCCGCATCGTGCAGACCGGCAGCCAGCAGCGCTCCATGGCCGCGAACCGCAAGGGCTGCGAACTCATCCGCAACGGCGCGATCGGCAAGGTGAAGCGCGTCATCGCGCACAACTTCCCGAGCCCTTGGGAGGACCGCCTGCCCGAGCAGCCCATCCCCGAGGGTCTGAACTGGGACCTCTGGTGCGGACCGGTCGAGCCCGTGCCGTACCACATTGACCTCTACACCCCACGCGCGAACCCGGGCTGGATCTCCTTCCGGACCTACTCCGGCGGCGAGATGACCGGCTGGGGCGCGCATGGTCTCGACCAGGTCCAGTGGGCGCTCGGGATGGATGAGAGCGGGCCCATCGAGGTCTGGACCGAGGGTCCCGAGTTCGACCCGCCGACCTACACCGAGCCCACGCCGCGCGACCCCGGCGAGAAGGCCTGCTCGAACCCCACCGTCTTCATGCGGTACGCCGGCGACATCGTCATGGAACTCACGGACCCCGGCCTGGGAGGCGGCGCGCGGTTCGAGGGCGAGGACGGCGCGATCACGATCGACCGCGCGGTGTGCAAGTGCGACCCCGAGGGACTCGCGGACACCGAACTCGGTGACGACGCGGTCCGCCTCTACGCCTCGGATGACCACATGGGCAACTGGCTCGAGTGCGTGCGGTCGCGCGAGTTGCCGGTGGCGGACGTGGAGATCGGCCATCGCTCGACGACGGTCTGCCATCTCGGCAACATCGCTCGCTGGGCCGGCAGGAAGCTGACGTGGGACCCGGTGGGCGAGACCTTCGTCGGGGACGACGCCGCGAACGGCTACCTCGACCGCGAGCGCCGGGCGCCGTACACGCTGCCGGACGAGGTGTAACCACGCGTGCGCGCCCCCTCCTCGCGACACGCGACGCGGGGAGGGGGCGCTATGAGCCATCACATCACGGTGCGGATGTGGAGTTCCTTGAGTTGGGCGTCGTCGACTTCGCTCGGGGCGCCCATGAGAAGGTCCGAAGCCGTCGCGGTCTTCGGGAAGGCGATCACCTCGCGGATCGAGTCCACCCCGACCATCTGCGCCACGAGCCGATCTACCCCGAGCGCGATCCCGCCGTGCGGCGGAGCGCCGTACCGGAAGGCTCGGAGCAGGAAGCTGAACTTCCGCTCCGCCTCCTCCTCGGTGAAGCCGACGATGTTGAAGACGCGGGTCTGGATCCTCGGGTCCTGGATCCGGATCGAGCCTGAGCCCATCTCCGACCCGTTGATCACGAGATCGTAAAGCTGCCCGACCACGGCGCCGGGGTCGTCCTCCATCGTGTCGAGGAACTCCGGCTTCGGCATCGTGAACGGATGGTGCATCGGCTGCCAGCCGCCCGTCTCCTCGTTTCGTTCGAAGATCGGGAAGTCTGTCACCCAGAGCGGCCGGAAGCCCTCGCCGCCTGTGAGGCCAGCGAGGTCCGCGAGGTGAAGCCGCATCTTCCCGAGCACCGGCGCGACCTTCTCCGCGTCGTCGCAGCCAAACACGATCAGGTCGCCGGGCTCGGTCCCGAGGGCCCCGCGGAGTTCCGTGAGCACCTCGTCCGAGAAGTACTTCTTGAGCGGGGTCTTCCACTCGCCCTCGGCCGTGTAAGCCATCCACGCCGCGCCCTGGCCGCCGAACTCCTTGGCCTTGGGCTGCAGGTTGTCGAGCTGGCTCCGGCTGAAGGACGCGCCGCCCGGCACATTGATCGCGCGCACGGTCTGGCCCGCCTCGATCGCGTCGACGAAGAGACGGAACTCCGATTTCGCGACCACCGAGGAGACCTCCGTGATCTCGAGCCCGAAGCGCAGGTCCGGCTTGTCGCTCCCGTACTGAGCCATCGCCTCGGCGTAGGTCATGCGCGGGAACGGGTCGGGGAGTTCGAAGCCCGCGGCCTCGCGGTAGACGTGCCGAACGAGCCCCTCGACCGTCTCCAGCACCTCGTCCTGGGTGACGAAGGACATCTCGATGTCGATCTGCGTGTGCTCCGGCTGCCGGTCCGCGCGGAGGTCCTCGTCGCGGAGGCAGCGGGCGAGTTGGAAGTAGCGGTCCACGCCGGAGACCATCAGCGTCTGCTTCAGGAGCTGCGGCGACTGCGGCAGGGCGTAGAACTTGCCGGGGTTCACGCGGCTCGGCACGAGATAGTCGCGCGCGCCCTCGGGGCTCGAGTTCATGAGCATCGGGGTCTCGATCTCCCAGAACCCGAGGTCCGAGAGGTAGTTCCGCACCGAGAGGATCGTCTCGTGGCGCTTCTTGAGCCGCCCGAGCATCACCGGGCGGCGCAGGTCCACGAACCGCCACTTGAGGCGGATGCTCTCATCGACGGCCACGTCGTCTTCGACCGGGAACGGCGGCGTCTCCGCCTCGGTGAACACCCGGATGCCGCTCGCGAGGACCTCGATCTCGCCCGTCGCGAGCTTCGGATTGACGGTCTCCTCCGAGCGCCCGCGGACCTTCCCGACCACTCCGATGACCCACTCCGACCGGACGCGATCGGCCGTCTCGTGGGCCTCCTTGGAGGTCGAGGGGTCCGCCACGATCTGCACCAAGCCGTTGCGATCTCTGAGATCGACGAAGATGATTCCTCCGTGATCGCGCCAGGAATGCACCCAGCCCATCACACAGACTTCCTCGCCGATGTGCTCTTTGCGTAGATCGCCGCACCGGTGCGAGCGTCGCGGCAGCTCGCCATGAGAAGACACTCGGAACGCCTCCCTTTCGCCCCCTCCCGCGCGGTCCGAGCCGGGAGGGTTCGTCAACAAGATCAGCACAGTTTAGCACACGGCTGTGTCGCCCAGTCGCCTGGAGCGCGGGCGGGCCCCCCCCGTGGCGCGGG
>CAZCER010000375.1:0-5497 GCA_964497385.1 uncultured Armatimonadia bacterium
AGGCGCCAGGGGGCGCATCGTGGTCTCCGAGATGGCGTACCAGCTTGTGGGATGCATCGTCGACGACGTGAACGAGGTCTTGACCATCCCCGGCTCGTCCATCCAACCCCCGCCGCCGGCCGTCTCCTCCGTGGAGTCCGACTACCTGTGGGGCGTCGCCCGCCACGCGGACCGGCTCATCATCCTCCTCGACATGAACCGGGTGCTGGCCGCGGAGGAGCGGGACGCTCTTGCCCCGCTTACGCGGGACGCCGAGGCCGTGCAGACCAGCGCCTAGAGTGCAAAGCCGAGGAGCCGCGCCCCCAACGATCGGGCGGCGCGGCTTTGAGTCTTGTACCACTCGCGACAGGCCCCTACCTCCGGCCGGCCCTCTCCGCGAGCCAGGCGACCACCTCGTCGGCCCCCACCTCCGTGACGGCCCGGGTCGCCCGGGCGACGATCTCCACGCGGCCGTCCGCGGCTCCACGGCCGACGTTCACGCGCCATGGCAGCCCCAGGAGATCGGCGTCGGCGAACTTCACTCCCGCCCGGAGTTCCGGGCGGTCGTCATAGAGCACCTCGACCCCCGCCGCGAGAAGCGCCTCATAGGTTCGCTCGGCGACCTCGGCGATCGTCGCGTCCTCCATGTTCAGGCCCACCAGATGCACGAGGTGCGGCGCGATCGACTCCGGCCAGACGATGCCGCGCTCATCGTGACGCCGCTCGATCGCCGCGGCCGCAAGCCGCGAGGTCCCGAGGCCGTAACACCCCATCACGAAGGGACGCGCTGCGCCGTCCTGGTCGAGGTACGTGGCCCCCATCGCCGCGGAGTAGCGCGTGCCGAGGCGGAACAGGTGGCCCACCTCGATCCCGCGCACTTCCTCGAGCGCGGCGCCGCAGCGAGGGCAGGGCTCGCCCGGCGCCGCGAAACGGATGTCGCGGTACTCGGGCTCGGGCAGGTCGCGCCCCATGTTCACGTCGAGCGCGTGGTGGTCCGTCTCATTCAGTCCGCACAGGAAGTTCCGCATGCCGCGCACGGTCTCGTCGGCGATCACCCGCACGTCGTAACCGGTGCGCTGATGGTTGACGAACCCCAACGGACCCGCGAAGCCGACCTCCGCTCCAGTGGCCTCCCGGACCGCGGCGTCGTCAGCCAGCTCCACCGCGAGCGCGCCAAGAGCCTGTCGGAGCTTCGTCTCGTTGACGTCGCGGTCGGCGCGAATCAGCGCGACGGCGATCTCTCGTCGCGTCGACCCCTCGTAGGCAACGGAGTAGACAAGCGTCTTGACCATGTCGCGAGCGTCGAGATCGGGGAAGAAAGCCCTGAGTTGGTCGACGCTCGTGACCCCGGGCGTCGCCTCGCGGCGCAAAGGACGCGGCTCGGCGGGCGCCGGCGGCTGAACCGCCGACTCCGCCACCGAGGCGCTCGCGGCGTACCCGCAGCCGGCCGAGCACTTGAGTGAGAGGTCCATTCCCCCTTCGGCCGCGACGACGAACTCCTCGGAATCGGTGCCGCCGATGTCCTCGACGTCAGCCCGAACCACGATGTAGTCGAGCCCGCAGCGCTCGAGGATTCGCCCATAGGCCTCGCGCATCGCCGCGTACGAGCGGGCGAGGCCCTCCTCGTCCGCGTCGAACGAGTAGGCGTCCTTCATGAGGAACTCGCGCGCGCGGATCACCCCGTGCTGCGGCCGGAGTTCGTCGCGGAACTTCGCCCCCTGGTGGTAGAGCGTCAGGGGAAGCTGGCGGTACGAACTCACGGTCCGGTCGACGAACTCCGTGGCGATCTCTTCGTGCGTGGGGCCGAGCGCGTACCACCCGCCCCTCCGGTCGCGCACGCGCCAGAGCAACCCGGAGGCGAGGTAGGCGTCCAGGCGCTTGGAGCGCGCCCAGAGTTCCTCGGGCTGGAGCATGGGCATCATCATCTCCTGCGCGCCGGCGCGATCCATCTCGTCGCTCACGATCGCGGCGATCTTCTTGAGGGTGCGCCAGAGGAGCGGGCTGTAGGTGTAGATCCCCGCCGCGTTCGCGAGGATCAGCCCCGCGCGCAGCATCAGCTTGTGGGAGGCGCTTTCAGCGCCGCGGGGGTCTTCTTTCAGAGTCGCGAAGTGGCTCCGCGTCAGTCGCATCTCGATCACTCCTGTCCTGAGTGCGCCGTGGTTGGGGGCGTGCCGCGCCGCTTGCCAACGGCCTCACGGCCAGGTGTCGTAGTCGAGGCTGAACTGACGGGGGGAGTGGAGGCGCCTAGTGCGGTCGGGGGCCCGCCGGAAGTCGCACCTCACGCCGCGACCTCGGGGAGAGGCGAAGCTGTGAAGCCGCTCTGCTCATTCGCATGGAGCACCTCCCGGCGCGTTGCCCGCGCGATGCGGTCATGTATACCGCCGGCCGTCCCGCCCGTCAAGCGCGCGAGACCCGGCTACTCCGTTTCCTCGATGAACTCCCGATGCAGCGCGCTGACCGCCGACGAGGTCTGGGCGTCGCTCACCAGCACCGAGAGCGAGAGCCTCGAGTCCGCGGTCTGCAAGATGTCGATCCCCTGTTGCCCCAGAGCGCGCACCAGGCGCGCCATCACGCCGCGCGTGTCCTGCAGCAGCGGGCCGATGAGCGAAACGATGCGGGCGTTCGGGCTGATGGTCGCGGAGACGACGCGGCTCTCCATCTCCGGCGTCGCCTCGATCATGCTGCGCTGCACGTCAAAGGTGGCGGAACCCTCGCCGATCCGCACGATGTAGACGCGCACCCCCGGCTCACCCGGCCGCTTCACGGGAACCACGACGGCGTTGAGGACGGCCTTCAGCTTCTCGAGGTTCGAGCGGTCGAGCACGAACGAGATGGTCGTGGGCGCCGTGGAAATGAGGTACACGGGTATCTCGGCCGTCGCGAGCAGGCGGAACAGCTCGTACTCGATGTGCGGCTTGTCCTCCTCGCTCGGGACGTCGAGCGTCACCTGCGAGACCGCGCCGGAGTGCGCCACCCCCGTCACGACGCGCGTCCCGCGGCTCTCATGCCCGCTGATGAGCGTGCCGGGGCTTTGGCCCTTCGTGGCGCGGACCCATAGGGGAAGGTCGTGGTTCATCGCGATCTCGGCGGCGCGCGGATGCAGCACTTTGGCCCCGAGATAGGCCATCTCGCAGATCTCCTCGAAGCTGATCTCGCTCAGGGTGCCCGCGTGCGGCACGATGTCCGGGTCGGCCGTCAGGACGCCGTCGACGTCCGTGTAGATCTCCGCGCACTCGGCCTCCAGCGCCACCGCAAGCGCGACGGCGGTCGTGTCGCTTCCCCCGCGCCCCAGCGTCGTGATCGCGCCGTGAACGCCGTGCGCGTCCCGCTCCGTCACGCCCTGGAAGCCCGCCACCACCGGCACCTTCTCGCGGTCGATGCAGTGCTGCAGGTAGTCCGGGCTGATCGAGCGGATGCGGGCGCTGCCGAAGTTCCAGTCGGTGACGATCCCCGCCTGTCCGCCGGTCACCGCCACGGTGTTGATGCCCGACAGATGCCGGATCGTGTGCGCCATGACCACGGTGGAGATGATCTCCCCGCACGCAAGCAGAAGGTCCAGCTCCCGCTGCGCCACGTTCGGCCCGATCGCGTTCGCGAACTGAATCAGCGTGTCGGTCGCGTACGGCATCCCGTAGCGCCCCATCGCGGACACCACGACGACGGGGCACAACCCCTCGTGCCGGGTGGCGATCACGCGCTGCGCCGCCGCGAAGCGTCCTTGCTCATCCGCGAGGGAGGAGCCGCCGAACTTCTGCACCGTCACGCGCCGTCGCATTCGATCAAACCCTATCTTGGCATCCCCGGGCCGCCTCGTCCCACCCCGATGAATACCTCGGAAGCCCGCGCTTGTCCTGCCTTGCCGGGGGAGGAGTCACGGTCTCTCGCGGCTAACACTCGCTTCGCCATGACGAGGGACCTCTACACTAGCTGGGCGATCCGCGAGGCGCTGGCCGAGGAGATGGAGCGCGATCCCTCCGTCATCCTCCTCGGCGAAGACATCGGGCGCTACGGCGGCGCGTTCAGAGTCACCGAGGGCCTCCTCGACCGCTTCGGCCCTGAACGGGTCCGCGACACCCCCATCTCCGAGAACGGCGTGCTTGGCGTGGCGGTCGGCGCCGCGATGTGCGGACTCCGTCCGGTGGTCGAGATCATGTTCATGGACTTCGTTACACTCGCCATGGACCAACTCACGAACCATGCGGCCAAGTTCCACTTCCTCTACGGTGAGGACGTGCGCGTCCCGCTCGTGTTGCGCCTCCCGGCCGGCGGCGGAAGAGGCTACGGGGCGACGCACTCCCAGACGCTAGACTCCTGGTTTCTGTCCACCCCCGGGCTCAAGGTCGCGGCCCCTTGGTCGCCGGCGGACGCCAAAGCGCTCCTCAAGGCCGCCGTCCGAGACGACAACCCCGTGGTCTTCATCGAGCACAAGGCCCTGTATTCCAAGCGCGGGCCCGTTCCCGAGGACGTGGAGCCTCTTGAGTTCGGTCGGGCGCGCGTCGTTCGGGAGGGCGCCGACGTCACGTTCATCACCTACTCACGGATGGTCGACGAGGCCCTTGCGGCGGCCGAGGCGCTGGCCGAGGCCGGAGTCGAGGCCGAGGTCGTGGATGTGCGTTCCCTCCAGCCGCTCGACGACGAAACCCTCGTCGCGTCCGCCGCCAAGACCGGGCGCGTCGTGCTGATCGAGGAGGGCGTCCGGCAGGGCGGGGTGATGGCCGAGGTCGCCTGCCGCGTCATGGAGGGCGCGTTCGAGTACCTGGAGGCGCCCCTCATTCGGCTGGGAGCCGGGTTTGCGCCAATCCCCTGCGCCGAGCGCATCGAAAGGGCGCTCACGCCGGGGGCGCGGGAGATCGCGCAGGCGGCCGAGCGGCTCCTGCGCGAGACCTGAGAGCGGCGCCTCCGGAATCGCCCGGACCTTTCGGACGGTTCCCGCGTCGAAACCTACAACCCTGAGGCTGCGGAGGTACCTGACACGATGGCACGAAACCGCTCTGCGCGCCGCTCCGGACGGCTCTCCTCGGCGACCGGCGTCGTCGCCCTTGTCCTCTTGCTCGTGGGCTCCGGCCTACTGCTCGCCGGCTGCGTAACCTACCAGGCCAGCGCCAGCACACGCACGACCATCCAGGTCGACCCGGCTCGTTTGGACTTCGGTGACTCCCAGACGCGGCTCAGCTTCCTCATCAAGTTCGGGGAGACCGGGAACAGCCTCGACTGGCGCATTGTCGACGCGCCGGACTGGGTGACGCCCGAGCCCTACTCCGGGAGCGGCGTCGAGGTTGTGTGGGTGACGGCCGACCGCTTTCTGGTGGGCCAGGGCGAGACCAAGGCCAAGATGCGCGTCGTGGGCTCCACCGATTACGCCGACGTCGAACTGAGGATCCGACGCTAGACCGCGCGGCTAGGCGTCCAGCACCTCGCGGACCTTCGCGGCAAGGTCGCGCGTCGTGAACGGCTTCTGCAGGAAGCTCACGCCCGGATCGAGCACTCCGTGGTCGGCGATGACGTTGGCGGTGTAGCC